>JAJRBS010000134.1 GCA_028679325.1 Methanoregulaceae archaeon
AAAAAGGAAAAGAGAGGAGGGAATCAGTAAGCCCGTTCGCCGTGCTGGGAAAGGTCGAGCCCCACGTACTCGGCCTCTTCGGATACCCGAAGCCCGATCAACCGGTTTATGACCCAGGCGAGCACGAAGGTGACGGCGAAGGCGAAGACCATCACGGTAACGGCCCCGATGACCTGGGTAACCAGCAGGTCCGTGTTCCCCTCGATCAGTCCCGATGCGCCGTTCACCGAAGCAACAGCAAAGATCCCGACGGCGATCGTCCCCCACAGTCCGCCGACGCCATGGACCGCCCAGGCATCCAGGCTCTCGTCCATCCTCTTCCGGATCCTCCAGAGCATGGCATAGTAGCAGAGACCCGAGGCGACGGCCCCGATCACCATCCCGGCCATCGGGGTCACGTAACCACAAGCGGGTGTGACGGCGCCAAGGCCGGCGACCGCACCGCTGACCATGCCGACAGAGCTCGGCATGCCCCGGCCCCAGGAGATGAAGAGCCAGGTCAGTGCCCCGGTTGCGGCCGAGATGTTGGTGACCACGATAGCATGAACGGCGAGACCGTTGGCCGCAAGAGCGCTTCCCCCGTTGAACCCGAACCAGCCGAACCAGAGGAGGGCCGCCCCGAGCAGGGTCATGGGGATGTTATGGGGATCCATCGAGTACTCGCCAAACCCGGCCCGCCTCCCGATGACCAGGGCCAGGGCCAGAGCCGCAAAGCCGGCGGTGATGTGGACCACAGCGCCGCCCGCGAAGTCGACAAACCCCATGCTCTGCAGCCATCCTCCTCCCCAGACCCAGTGAGCAACCGTCGAGTAGACGAAGGTGACCCAGAAAAGGGCGAAGATGAGGAACGCGGAGAGCTTGATCCTCTCTGCCATCCCGGAAGTGACGATGGCCATGGTGACGGCGGCAAAGGTGAGTTGGAACATCATGAAGAGGAGGGGTGGGTAGCCAAACGTCCCCGAGTCGAAGCTGACATTGGACAGGCCGGCAAAGTCCAGGTTCCCGATCACGGGAGCCGTTCCCCCGAAAGCAAGAGTATACCCGATCACCACCCACTGGATGGTCACGAGGGCAAAGGTGATGAAGGAGAGGGAAACCATGGAGATGAAGTTCTTTTTCCGGACAAGTCCGCCATAGAAGAACCCGACACCGGGGGTCATCAGCATGACCAGGGCGGTGGAACAGAGGAGCCAGGCGATTGTGCCTTCACTGGCAGCCATGGTGCCCGACCCCCTTCGCCGCGAGCCTGTTCGTCGCCTTTTCAATGACCAGGAACCAGTATTTCCTTCCTCGTTGTTGCATAGGAAAGAAGTGTAGTTCTATGTTATAAAATGGAATACGATTTAATCTTGAAAAGATGAAGAGTACCCGCATGACAGGGGCATATGTATCCCTCCTCCAGCACGCTCCCGGAGAGGGAGGGGGTATCCTGGAAGACGAGATCCGGAAGAGAGGACTGCCATTTCAACGGGTCGAGCTCTTCTCCACCCACGAGCTCCCGCCCATCCAGGGAACTCATCTGGTGGTGATGGGCGGTGAGATGAGCGTCAATGATGAACGCGAATTTCCCTGGCTGACAGAGGAGAAGAGATTGATCCGGGAGTTTGTGTCGCAGCGACGGCCGGTTCTGGGGATCTGCCTCGGAGCCCAATTGATAGCCGCGGCGGGAGGAGCGAAGGTCTATCCCTGCGAGCCGGAACTGGGATGGTCACCGGTCTTGGGTATGACGGCGCCTGATGACCTTGTCCCTCAACGGTTCATGGTCTTCCAGATGCACGGCGAGACATTTGATATCCCCCCCGGAGCTGATCTCATCTGCCGGGGGGAGCGGGTCGCTCACCAGGGCCTCTGCTGGGGCAGCGCTCTCGGGTTTCAGTTCCACCTCGAACTGACTCAGGACATGATCGCGGACTGGATACGTGGGCGAGGGGCCGACGAACAAAAACAGATCCTTGAGGAGAGCAGGACGTATCTTCCGGAGAGCAACCATCTCTGCAGCAGAATTGCGGAGAGGTTCTTATCTGCCCCGGGAGAGGGGTTCTCCTGGACCGGGCAGCTGTAGCCTTTTTATCCCTGGTCACCTTTGATACTTGCAGGTGAGTGACTGGTGTCGATAGACTGGTACAGGGACTTTGTTGACACGTCCTATACTCCGGCGAAGGACGAGATCATCTGCCTCTATTATTTCGAGCCCGACAAAGATGTCAGCCGGGAGGAGGCGGCAGGGAGGATCGCGTCCGAGAGCTCGACCGGGACCTGGACTACCCTTCATACCCTGCCGCCCCGCATGAAGGACCTCCAGGCAACGGCCTTTGAGATCTCAGGGAACTTCGCAAAGATCTCCTACCCGCTCGAACTCTGGGAGGAGGGCAACGCTGTCCAGCTCCTGTCCGGGATTGCCGGTAATATCTTTGGCATGAAGGCTCTCCGGCACCTCCGTCTTGTCGATGCCTCCCTGCCGGCCCCCTACCTCAAGGGATTCAAGGGGCCCCACTTCGGCAACGAGGGGATCCGGAAGATGATGAAGGTCTACGGCCGGCCGCTGACCGGTGCCGTCCCGAAACCAAAGATCGGCTTCTCGGCCGAGGAGCATGCCGCTATCGGGTACGAGACCTGGATGGGAGGGTTCGACTTCGTGAAAGACGATGAGAACCTGACCTCCACCTCCTTCAACCGGTTTGAAGACCGCGTGGAAATGCTCACCCGGATGCGGGACAAGGCCGAGAAGGAGACAGGGGACACAAAGTCGGCTTTCATCAACATAACCGCCGATACCGAGACCATGGAGAAAAGGGCCGCTCTCCTGGCAGAATACGGCTGGAATTATGCCATGATCGACGTTGTGGTGGCAGGCACGGCAGCGGTGATGACCCTCCGCGACTTCTGCTCTGACCTTTGCCTTGCCATCCATGCCCACCGGGCCATGCATGCCGTCTTCGACCGGGATCCGAAGCACGGGATCTCCATGCTGTTTCTCGCAAAGATCATGCGGCTTATCGGAGTCAGCCAGATCCATACCGGGACCGCGGTCGGCAAATTGGCCGGATCAAAGCAGGAGTCGTCCCTTCTTGCCGATACTCTCCGGGAGAAGAAGGTCAAGGGGACCGAGAACCTCTCCCTTGACCAGGACTGGGGAAAGATCAGGAACGCGTTCCCGGTCTCTTCCGGTGGCCTTCACCCGGGCCTTGTACCGGATGTCCTCGATATCTATGGAACAGAGTGTGTGCTCCTGGTGAGCGGGGGAATCCATGGCCATCCCCAGGGGACCCGGGCGGGAGCGATAGCGACCATGCAGGCAATCGAGGCCTGGAATGACGGGGTAAGCCTCACGGAGAAAGCCGGCAGTTCACCCGAACTCAGGGAAGCCATGGAGAAATGGGGATTTTACCGTCCCAAGTGAGAGGCTGGTGAGGAGTGGTCTTCTACTGCGAGCAGTGTGGGGAATGCTGCAGCATCATGGGAGAGGTCCTCTCGGTCTTCGAGGAGTACGGCGATTACCGGTTCCTTCTCGTGAACAAGTACACCGGCGAGAAAACTCGGGTGGAGGTCGACCTTGACAAGCGAGCGCTGTTCATGGAGGAGGACGCCCTCCCGGCAGCATGCCCGTTCCTCAGGCACCGTGATCATGTCGGGTACTGCACCGTTCACCTGACCCGGCCGGAGATGTGCCGGGACTTTGGCTGCTGGCGGCTCCTCATCCTCGACCATTCGGGAAAGAGGGCGGGACGGGTCATGCAGGCGCGTTTCTTCAGCCCCGAGAGTCCCGCCCTTGCTCTTCTCTGGGAAGAGCGGATCAGGACTCTCGATGAACGTGAGGATGAGGACTGGGACAGGGAGGTCATCGCCATCCTCTCTTGCGAAGGGTACTCGGTCATCCGGTAATGGGGCAGGAATCAGGTCTTCCGGGTCTCGTTATACAGGAGGACCAGGGATAAGCTGATCAGGTTCAGCGTGGTAGCGGCAGCCCAGAGCTTTGCCTCTGTCGGGGTCAGCAGCGTGATCCATCGTGACCAGAGCATCGCAGATATGATGCAAAATGTGATCAAGGTATCAATCGCGAGAAAGACCGCCGGTTTTCCGAACAGGCGCCCGATCTCTGCGATTGAACAGTACTCGAACGGGCTCTTCTGTGAGAAGAGGTCGTATGCCGCATTTCCGGCATTCATCACGAGATCAAGCCCGGCCCAGGCGAAGATCAGCATCCCGGTTATCGCGATGGCCGGCATTTCGGGAGAGCCGACCTGGAAGGCAACCGATCCGAAGAGGAGTTTGAATATGCAGAAGGGGATACCGATGGTCAGAGAGAGGAAGAGCGGCCTTTTGAAGAAACCCTGCAACCGGTCTGGCCTGGCGTCCCCCTCTTCTTCACCGGTCGCCGTCATGGATGGCATGAAACTCGTTCTCCTATCCATAAATGTGCACGCGATGGCAGGTTAAATGGTAGTCATACCGAAACCTTCATGGAGGCGGAAGTCCCAGGGCGGCAGTGATGACCATACCCTGGCTACCGCCCGAACTTCCCCGTATGAAGGCCCATATCCTTGGCCCGGGAATCGTCCAGATCGAAGACACCGTCTACAACCTTCCGGCGAGAACGGAAGAGAAAGGCCATCCGCCCCCCAAGAACCCCGAGTTCGTCCTCCCCGTCAAGGAGAACAGCCTGGAAGCCGCCCGCCGGGCGATGGAAGCCCTCTACCGGATTGTGTTCGATTGACTACCACGAACGACGGTTGTCTCCAGTGCGGCCTCTGTTGCAAGGTTTTCGGCGACAGGATCACACCGACGGCAGAGAACCTTTATTCGTGGATGGAGAATGGAAGGACAGACATTCTCTCGTTTTTCCGGGTCAGGACCGCGGCAGGTGCGGACATTCGTGCCGACAAACTCAGCCCCGAAGATCTCTCCGATATGGTATCTGTTGAGATGAGAGACCCGGTAACCGGCGGGTATCTCCCGTGCTGCCCCTTCCTCCGCCGGGAGGGCAGGAACCGCTACCTCTGTTCCATCCATACCGTGAAATCCGATATGTGCTGCAATTACATGCCCTGGGTCTGGGGAGAGACATACTTTCCGGCGTGCGAGTCCCTCAGGGCCCTCCTGAGGCACACCCCCCCGGACCAGCTTTCGAAAGACGATACCGGCTGATCGGCACATTTTTTCGCGGGGATTCTGCATCAGTTTTTAATAGGCGGACTGCCACATCATCTCCCATTCCCCCGAAGCGAGGTGGTCCATGGCCAAGTGGAGATGTTCGATCTGCGGTTACGTCTATGATGAAGTGCGTGGAGAACAGTCAACCGGGACTCCTCCCCACACCCTGTTCTCTGATCTTCCTGATTCATGGCACTGCCCGGTCTGCGGTGCTGACAAGAAGGCCTTCCTCCCGGTAAAAGAAGATGTCCCCGCGGGGCCTGCCGTGCCCATGGTCTGGCGGTGCAGGGTCTGCGGGTACGAGTATGACGAGCAGAAGGGAGAGAGTGCGACCGGGACCGCTCCCGGAACGAAATTTTCAGACCTTCCCGGTGCGTGGCGGTGCCCAGTCTGCGGGGCCGAGAAGGGTGCCTTCTTCATGATCGAAAAAGAGGATATCTCCCATGATGCCGCGAAGACCACTGTGGCAGACGTGATCTTTGCGGAGATAACCAGTCAGGGGGTCGAGCTCGTTTTCGGCCTCCCGGGGACCTCTTCGCTCGGTCTGGTGGACGCCGTCAGAAGGCAGGAAAGGATGCGGTACATCGCCTTCCGCCACGAGGAGAACGCCGCCATGGCAGCGTCTGCCTACCACAAGCTGACCGGGAAGATCGTCGTCTGCCTGACCATCGCCGGTCCGGGTGCGACAAACCTCACCACCGGCCTCTACGATGCCAAGGAGGACGGGGCCGCGGTCCTTTCCATCAACGGGCAGGTGGAGACCCAGTATACCGGTCCCTACGGGATCCAGGAGATCGACCAGGACGCCTTCTTCCGCCCGGTGACGGTCTACAACAACACCATCTACGACCGGAAGATGACCGTCCTGCTTGTGGACAGGGCGCTCAAGTATGCCCTGCTCCGGAAGGGTGTTGCCCAGCTCTCGGTCCCGAACAATGTCCAGAAACAGGGGCTCGATGCCCGGTTCTGCCGGAGGGAGACCGGCATCGTCTCTCCGCATATCCTTCCCGACGACGGTATGATCCAGCAGGCCACAAAGGCCATCGATGACGCTGAGAGGCCGGTGATCATTGCCGGATGGGGAGCGTTTGCTTACGGTGATGCTGTCCTCGCCCTTGCCCGGAAGATAGCGTCCCCGATCCTGACCACCTTCCGGGCTAAGGGGGTGGTCCCGGACGATAACGAGTGGTTGATCGGGATCCTCGGCGCACTCGGTCCGCCCCAGGCCCGGACGCTGGCTAACGACGCGGACCTTCTCATCACCCTCGGGGTAGGCTTCTCGAAATTCACGAATATTCCCCTCGACAAGAAGATGGTCCAGCTGGATATCGATCCTATCAAGCTCGGCAAGGGTGCCGAGACAACCTGCCTCTGGGGAGACTGCGGCCTGACCATCCCCCGGCTGACTGCCGGAGTCCGGGCCCGGAACATCGAGCATGTTTTGAAGGAGATCGCGGGCATGAAGCGGGAATGGGATGACCAGCGGGAACGCGAGGCAGACCCGGAAGCGATACCGGTCAGGCCCCCCTACATTATGAAGGTCCTCTCAGAGACCATCCCCGACGACGCGGTGATCACCTTGGATGTGGGAGAGAACCAATGGTGGTTTGGCAGGAACTTCCGGATGAAACGGCAGAGGTTCGCCATGTCAGGCTACCTGGGGACCATGGGTTTTGGTTTCCCGGCGGCCATCGCCGCAAAACTGGCCTATCCGGAGAGGAAGGTCTTCTGTATCACCGGAGACGGAGGATTCTCCCAGGCCATGTCAGATTTCGTGACCGCCGTCAAGTACAAGCTCCCTATGGTGGTGGTGATCCTGAACAACCACCAGCTGGGGATGATCCAGGTCGAGCAGCTGATGGAACACTACCCGAACTTCGGGACCGAGCTCCTGAACCCTGATTTTGCTGCTTATGCACGGATCTGCGGAGGGGAAGGGGTGAGGGTGGAGAGACCGGGCGAGCTGAAAGGGGCCATCGAAGAGGCCCTGAGACGGGACGTCCCGTTCATTGTCGACGTCGAGACCGACCCCCGGCGATTTCCCTAGAGTATTCCGGATGACCCGGGAAGAAATCCCGGACCCCCTCACTCTCTCGTGTGTTTCCTGGCCAGCGGATCCAGGCCTGCCGGGGTGAACTTTTCTGTTCCAACAGCCCTCCGGGTCGCTTCATCGAGCCACCCGCAGCGGACAGGATCACGGACATCGAACTGTCCGACGTAGGGTTTGATGTCCAGCAGCGGGGTGCCGTCGAGGATATCGACGCCCCTGACCCGCAGGGTTAAATCCTTGACGGAAACGAGTTCAACGATGGAGAGGCCGATGGTGTTTGGCCTGTCCGGGTGCCGTGTGGAGAAGATTCCCCGTTCGACGGTATCGAGGAACGGTCGGACGCTGAGTTGTGGAGGGCCAGCCTCGTGGAAGTGGTAGATGAGGAAGAGGTGGGAGAACCCCTCGAGGTCCTTCAGTCCTTCCCTGAACTCCGGCAGGATCTCGATAGATCCTTCCACGCCGCTGTAGACCCCCTGGATAGGGATCGCCTCCCGGTCCCTGAGATCGGTGTGGATAGTTCCGATGACCGAATAACAGACCTCCATACCAGATTACCAGCACGGGAGAAGAAAAAACAGGCTGTTTCTCCCGGAAGGCGGTCCGGGAAAACCGGCTTCTTTAATTTCACTCTGATCAGAGATTATTGGGGAACAGATCATGTCACGAGCGGCGTTGCTGATCATCGATATGCAGAATGATTTCGTCCGGGAGGGATCTCCTCTCCGGGTGGAGGGTGCGGCGACGATTACTGGTCCGGTCCGTTCGTCGCTGGATATCTTCCGGCGCTGCCATCTTCCGGTCTTCCACGTGCTGCGGGTTCACCGGAAGGACGGAGCGGACGTCGAGATCTTCCGGCGGGACCTGTTCCAAAAGACACCATTTGCGGTCGAAGGAACGCCGGGGGCGAGGGTCATTTCGGAACTGAAGCCGTCGGACGGTGAGTACATCATCCGGAAGATCCGGATGAGCGCCTTCATGCAGACCGACCTCGACCTCATCCTCCGGTCTCAATCCGTGGATTCGGTGTATGTTGCCGGGATCCAGACTCCGAATTGCATCAGGACCACGGTCTTCGATGCCATGGCTTTGAACTATCGGACCTTCCTCATTGAGGACGCCGTCGCCGCGAAGAACGACGAGATCCACAGGGCAAACTGCCGGGACATGGCCGCCATCGGGGTCGGCATGGTACGGGTCGCCGAGCTTGAAAAGATGCTCCGGGTCTGAAATCCAGGTAATTTTTTTATAAGTTCCCAGAACGGCCGGCTTCCGTCACATCCTATCAAGGGCCTTCTTTAATTGCTGGAAGTCAGCCGTGAGCTCCGGGCGGAGGTTGGGGTTATGGGTGACCACGGCCGGGTGATACACGGGAAGAACGATGACCGCTCCGAACCCGGCCCGGGCATGCAGGATCTTGCCGTGGATATCGCTGATCTTCCCCTCATCAAGTCCGAAAGACCGGCAGATCTCGCGGGCAGCAAATCTCCCCATGGGGACGATCACCTGCGGTTTCAGCAGGTCGATCTGCCGCTCGAGATAGGGATGGCAGGCGGCGATCTCGTCATCCTTGGGATCGCGGTTTTTCGGTGGCCGGCACTTGTTGATGCTCGTGATATAGACCTCTCTTCGGGAGAGACCGATCGAGGACAGGAGTTCCTCCAGGATCGAGCCGGCCCTGCCGACGAAAGGTCTCCCGAGTTCGTCCTCCCTCTTTCCCGGGGCCTCTCCGAGAAGGAGAATCCGTGAAGGCACCGGACCCTCTCCGGGAACGGCCCTGGTTCTCCCTTCTGACAACCGACACAGGGTGCAGGTGAGGATCTCCTGGTTCAGCCGGGCAAGGATCGGGTTATCGTCACCGGTCATTGTTCACCAGAAGCCGGCCGGGAGGCCTTCTGTTCTGTCATCTTCCTGAGAGTCCTTCGGAGGAGTTCCCGTGTCTTCTCTTCGACTCCCGGAATTGTCCTGATATCCTTCTTGTGGTCGAGGCCATCGACCAGCACGCTCCCGGAGGGAATGATATGGATATTCCGCATGAAATCATTGACCACCCGGGTCACGCAGGTGAAGTTCTCCTCGCCCGTCCTGCCGGCCACGGCGAAAAGAAGCCCTCGTTTTGCCCGGGAGTCACCTGCCAGGATCATCTCGGCATGAAAGGCCTGGAACCGGTCGATGACCAGCTTCAGCCCGGCCGGAACAGTGCTGGTGTAGACCGGCGTGCAGACGATGAGGAGGCCGGCCTGGCGGAGTGCATCGATGACCCCCGTCATGTCATCCTGAAACGTGCATGTGCCGGTGTTGTAACACTGGTAGCACCCGATACAGGGCCGGGCCATGAGGTCATGCACGAAGATGACCCTGCCGGTGAAGCCGGCGGCCTCCACCTCCTCGAGAGCCCAGGAGGCCAGGAGACCGGAATTGCCGTCCGCACGGGGGCTCCCCTGGAGGATTAGGACATCGGCCCCTGCCTCCACCCCGGTCTCTCGGACCGTTTCACGGCGGGAGAGGAATGGTCCGGGCCCCTGGTCTTTCAGGAGATCCTCCCAGTCATCCAATTTTTTTCGTGCGACATCGCCGGCATCAAGGAATGCGGCAGGGGAGTATTCGTAACTGTTGGTCTTGAACAGGGTCACAGATTTTTCACCGGAAAGGAGACGAAGAGTGTACAGGATCATGCCCGGATAGAGTGAAGAGAGGTCCCACCGTGACAGGACAAGGGTATAAACACCCCCTTCCCTGGTTACCTCCCTCCTCCCGATCTCCTCCTCTCCCTGCATGGCACTCTGGATGTATTGAGAGAACTCCTCATTATCTCTCCGGTCCATAAAAGGCGGTTATTTATGCGTGGTCATCGATAACCTTCCCGATGGACCCTCTGCCGGCCTTTGCCATCACCCTCGTGCTCATCTCGGTGATCGGGATATGGCACCGTATCCCTCCCTTCTTCACGCTGGTCGGCGGGGCAATCTTCTTCGGCATCCTGACCGGGATCCCTCCCGACCAGCTCATCCAGGCCATTACCAGCGGCCTCGGCAGGGTCTTCGGGCTCTTCGCCATCGTGATCCTGTCAGGGGCGATCATCGCCAAGGTTCTCGATGAGCAGGGCCAGATCGAGCAGATCGTGGCCGATATCCGCCGGTTTGCACGGAGCCCGGCCACCCTCTCCGGGGCCTCTGCCTATCTCCTGGCCCTGCCGGTGGCCTGCAGCATCACCGCCTTCATCATCCTCGAACCGGTGATCCGCAACCTCGAAGGCCGGGACCGGGAGTTCCGGGTGCTGGTCTTCATCGCCGCCCTGGGTAGTCTCCTCTCCTTCGGGCTTCTCTACCCGACTCCGGTCACGATGCCTCTCTTCACGACCTTCCCGGGAGGTTCCCCGCTCCTCTACGATGCCCTGGCGATACCCCTGTCGCTCCTCCTCCTCGGATGTGTCCTGCTCGTGTTCCGGATCAGGGCTCCGCCGGGAAAAACGGAAGACCAGACTCAACCTGACGATCCCGGGCAGCAGAAGGCGGGGCTCCACTGGCGGGCCTGGGCGCCGTTGATCGCGATCTTTCTCGCCATCCCTGTGGCATGGGCGCTCGGCCTCTCAACAGGATCTCTCATCCAGGTGATCATGCTCGCGGGTGCGGCGACAGCTCTGATTCTGGCTCCCGCGGGACCGCGGATGTCGGGGATGCAGCGGGGAGCCAAGCATGCCGGGGTCGTCATCTTCGATATCTGCGGCGCCGGAGCTCTGGCGTCCGTGATCCTTGCCAGCGGGTTTGCGGAAGCAGCCTTAGACGGGGTGGGAGCAGTCATACCGGTCCTCTTCGTCCCCTTCGTCATTGCCGCCCTGATCCAGACTGCTCAGGGGTCCCGGGTGGTGACAGCGGTGGTGACGGGAGGGATCCTCGCCGGAAGCCAGGTGGCGGCGGCATTCGAGCCCATCCCCCTCATCCTGATGATCGTTGCCGGGACGTTCGTGGTGAGCTATGTGACCGATCCCTACTTCTGGATCGTCCAGAAGGCCACCGATGAAGGTGTCGGCAGGGTTATCCGGAACTACACCCTGCCACTGGCGGCATGCGGATTCGTTATTCTCGCGGTTGCTACGGCCCTCCAGCTCATGATGTAAGGTCACCAGGTCCTGTTCAGGGTCTTGTAGTGGTAGTAGAGCAGAAGGGCAGCTACCAGGGTGATGAAGCTGACAAGGTTTGCGCTGATAATGACCAGGTCCCCAATGGCATAGCCGTAGACCGTCCAGAGAGCGACTCCGGCGGCGAACTGGTAGAGGGTGAGGACGCTGACGTCATGCACGAGTTTCGTCCGGTACATCTTCACG
>JAJRBS010000166.1 GCA_028679325.1 Methanoregulaceae archaeon
ATATCAGCTGTCGGAGATGTTTCCTCTGGAAGTGCTCCAGTATGAAAAAAATGTACCTTGTTCTCCTTGTTCTCGTCATGGTCTCGCCAGCTCTTGGTGAAGTTACTATCGGGACGGGATCAGTCAGTTCGGGAAACGTGTATACCACGGGAAGCATTTACGTCTCTTCGACCCCCTCCGGGGCCTCAGCAGTGCTGGACGGCGGGCTGGCCCAGTTGCCGACCCCGGGGACGTTCATCGATGTTCCCCCCGGCCAACATGTGGTGATTGTGACAAAGCCGGGGTACCAGTCTTCCACGACGACGGTGAACGTCAGCATCGGAACCACAGCGAATGTCCTTGTCACCCTGGAACCGGTGATGAATGCTGGCGGTGTCTCGGTCTCTTCCACACCGAAGGGCTCGGGCCTGTACATCGACGATCTCTACCAGGGTATAACAGAAATGATCGTCGGGAACCTCCAGCCCGGACCGCATAAGGTCACGGTTGCAGAGCCTGGATACCAGACCTCGACGCAGACGGTCACGGTGCTGTCCGGCCAGGTTGTCCCCGTGTCTTTCACCCTGGTGCCGGAGAGCAATCCACCGACCGGTGACATCCAGGTGTCATCGACTCCCCCGGGTGCCGTGGTCTACCTTGACGGCAACTACAAGGGGTTCACGCCGCCAAACGACCATCTCGATATCATCGACCTTGCACCCGGGACCTACACCCTCTCCCTGACCAAGCTCGGGTACCTTGACTACTCGACTTCTATCACCCTCCCACCTGGAAAGATCATCCCCGTGAATGCCACCCTGGTCCCGTCCCCGGTCACCCCGACCGTTGCTACCGCCGAGATCGTATCAACGCCCAGCGGGGCCGAGGTCTACATCAACAACGCCTTCGTGGGTATCACCCCCTTCGTCTCCCAGAACGTTACCCCCGGCACCTATACCATCGAGCTAAGGCTGCAGGGGTACACGCCCTTCACGACCACCGGCACGGTCCAGGCCGGGCAGGACGTCCGGGTGATCGCGGCCCTGACTCCGGTCGCCACTCCCACTCCGACCGCATCGCTGTCTCCCCTGCTCACCATTTTGGCCCTTGGCATCCTTGCCCTCTCCGCCCACCTGATCTTCCGCAGGTAGCCGGGGGAGGAGATACCATTTTTTCGAAGAAGTAAGGTGAGCAGAGGCCCTATTTTTTGTTGGTTAGGGTATACGAAGATCCGGTAGGAAGAAGGCTGTCCTTCCTCCCTCATTATAAGAATGAATTGAAATGTCCGTTATTTCCAGAGGAAATATTGTTTATTTAGTCAGGAATCTGTAGAATCTCAAGAAACGGTTGCCGATAGATGCGAAAAGAATCGCAGTTAAAGGAAAGTACTTATTTTCACGGGCTAATCTCCTGCTCATAGTGAGAGGAGGATTCATACCCATGTGGCGATCTGTGGTGAGCGTGGTCATCGTTGTGGCCATTCTCGGCGTAGCGCTGGTCCTTGGCCTGGGACTGGCAGATCCAACGGAGGATACAGGAAACGGGCTGAAGAAGTTCAACTCCACCGCTGAACTGAAGGCCTTTTTGAAGGAAAACCAGGCTGAAAGTATAGGGGGAGGCGGCCGGGGGTCGTCCTGGGGCGGGCCTGGGTCACCCCCGATGATGATGGCACAGGAGGATGCGACGAAGGGAGCGGCCGTACCTCTCCCGTCCTCGAACTTCTTTGACGGGTCGGCAGGGGAGTACTCGACCACCAATATCCAGGTGACGGGAGTTGACGAGGCCGACTTTGTCAAGAACGACGGCGAGTACCTGTACCTCATCTCGGGAGAGAGGCTGGTGATCGTCGATGCCTGGCCGGCAGAGAAGGCCGGGATCGCGAGCGAGACCGATCTTTCCGGCCAGCCGGTGGAACTCTTCCTCGCCGGGAACAGACTCGTCGTGTTTACTTCTGACAACGAACAGACCCTGGTGAAGCCCGGGACCAGCGTAGCCCCGGTCCCCTATTACCGGCAGGTCACGACAGCAACCATCTATGATGTCTCGGACCGGGAAGACCCGGAGATCGAGCGGACACTGACCTTCCCGGGAAACTACATCGATTCGAGGATGATCGGGGACTATGTCTACGCCGTCACCAGCGACCCGGTGCAGTGGATCGGTCCCGAACCGGTCATCCCGGTCGTGAAGGACGGGGGAAAAGAGATAATGCCCCCGATCTATTACTTCGATGCACCTTACGGTTCCTATGTGTACAACACCCTCTCCTCCTTCAGCGTGAAAGATGGCCAGTCACCGGAAGCCGAGACCTTCCTTTCCGGGTATTCGACCACCCTCTACGTCTCGACAAAGAACCTGTACATTGCCTACCCGAAGCAGATCCCCTATACACGCTGGGACGTCATCCAACCCCTGGCCATGGAAGAGAGTTCGGCCTCCGAGAACCCCAGGGAAGGGACCATCATCCACCGCTTTGGGATTAACCGCGGCGAGATCGACTATGGAGCGACCGGTGACGTCCCCGGCCACCTTCTCAACCAGTTCTCGATGGATGAGAACGCTGGGAACCTGAGAGTTGCGACCACAGTCGAAGGCTGGAACTCCCGGGGATCCTACCAGTTCAACAACGTTTACGTGCTGGATCCGGAGATGAAGACCATCGGGGAGCTCGAGTACATTGCCCCCGATGAGAGAATCTACTCCACCCGCTTTGTCGGCGACAGGCTCTACATGGTCACCTTCAAGAGGATCGATCCCTTCTTCGTGATCGACCTCTCGGATCCAGAGAAACCGGGGATTCTCGGTGAACTGAAGATCCCCGGGTACTCCGACTACCTCCACCCCTACGATGAGAACCACATCATCGGGATCGGGAAGGAGACAGAAGGAAACGAGTGGGGAGGTGTCTCGGTCGCCGGCCTGAAGATCGCCCTCTTCGATGTCAGCGATGTGAACAACCCGAAACTTGTCGACAAGAAGGAGATAGGGCAGGCAGGGACCGACTCCGAGGCCCTCCGCGACCACAAGGCCTTCCTCTTCGACAAAGGGAAGAACCTCCTGGTCATCCCGGTGAGCGAGGTGACAAAGGTCCCGACGAAAGACTCGCGGGTCGCGCCGTATGCTCCCGGGTATTGGCAGGGTGCCTATGTCTTCACCGTCACCCCGGAATCCGGGTTCGTTCTCAAGGGGAAGGTGACCCACAACGATGACGGGGAGCCTTATACGTATTGGTACTCCTCGGATACCGTCCTCCGGTCCCTCTACATGGGCGACGTGCTCGTCACCGTCTCCACAAAGTCAGTCGTCATGAGTGATCTCGATAACCCTGAGACCACATTGAACCGGGTGAAACTCCCCTTTACCGATTACTCCTGGGGATATCCGTACAGGGCAGTATAACTCAATCTTTTTTTATCCTGTCCGCAGCCGCTTTCTGCTAACCGAAGAAGATATGGAATATCATCCCTCTCGCTACACGGTCGTAAACCAGAACGTCGCCCCCTTCCCGGGCTCCGACTCCACCCAGATCCTGCCGCCGTGCAGATCGATGACCCGCCGGACGATGGCCAGGCCGACACCGGTCCCCTCGTACTCGTCAGGGGGATGGAGCCTCTGGAAGACCCCGAAGATCCGGTCCGCGTACCGCATGTCAAACCCGATGCCGTTGTCCCTGACAAAGTAGACGACCTTCCCTCCTTCATCAACAGATCCGATTTCTACCACAGGGAATTCCCGGCTCCGTGAGAACTTGACAGCGTTTGAGATCAGGTTAGCCAGAGCCAGCTTCAGCATCGCCGCGTCGGCATGGCAGGGCGGAAGGTTCCCGGTCCGGAATTCCACATTCCTGACGGAGGAATCGGACTGCATGGCCTCGATGACATCCTTTACCAGGGCGGCGGGGAGCACCGTTTCCTTCCGGAGAGAATGCTGGCCGAGGCGGGAAAAATTGAGGAGATCATCTATCAGCTGCCCCATCTCGTGGGCATTCTGCCGAACCAGCTCCAGGTATTTCCGGTCTTTTCCGGGGAGGTCAGGGAGG
>JAJRBS010000173.1 GCA_028679325.1 Methanoregulaceae archaeon
CAGCGGCAAGTTACCTCACGCAGGTTGCCGGCCTTACCGTCCAGAACTTTCTCTCCGCGGCCACAGGACTCTGTATCGCTATCGCGCTGAAGCGGGGACTCACGCGTGAATTGACGGGCACAATCGGGAATTACTGGGCCGATATGACAAGAGCTGTTTTCTATATCCTCCTTCCACTCGCTATCATTGCCTCGGTTGTGCTCCTTTCCCAGGGAGTGATCCAGAACTTTGATCCGTCTCTCACCATTACCGGTTATAGTGGAACCGCCCCTCAGGCAATTCCCATGGGGCCCGTCTCATCGCAGGAAGGGATCAAGCTCCTGGGGACCAATGGCGGAGGATTTTTTAACGCAAATTCTGCCCATCCGTTTGAAAATCCAACCCCTTTCTCGAACATCTTCGAGGTGTTCCTCATCCTTCTCATCCCGGCATCACTCCCGTTCACATTCGGGAGGATGTCCGGGAATATGCGCCAGGGGTGGGCGATCTATGCGGCAATGCTGGTCCTGTTTGTTGCTGCTTTCAGCGTCCTCTACGCTGCAGAGCTTGGCGGAAATCCTGTACTCACCTCGCTCGATGTACAGGGTATCTCTATGGAGGGGAAGGAAGTCAGGTTCGGGCTGGCCGGAACTGTGCTTTTCGGCATAGCAACCACCGCCACTTCATGCGGGGCTGTCAACGCCATGTTTGATTCATTCACCCCGATTGGCGGACTTGTCCCGATGTTTCTCATCCTGCTCGGTGAGGTGGTCTTCGGGGGGATCGGGTCGGGTTTTACGACCATGATTGCATTCATCGTCATTGCAGTCTTCATTGCCGGGCTGATGATAGGGCGGACCCCCGAGTATCTTTCCAAAAAGATCGGGATCTTTGAGATGAAGATGGCACTGATCGTAATTCTGGTCCCCGGGATCCTCGTTCTCCTGTTCACCGGAATCGCCCTTGTGACCATAGGAGGAACGGCCGGCATCTTCAACCCGGGCCCCCATGGTCTCTCGGAAATCGTGTACGCTTTTGCCTCGATGGCAAACAACAACGGGAGTGCCTTTGCCGGCCTGAATGCTGCTGCTCCTTTTTACTCGCTGTCCGGGGTCATTGTCATGGCCATCGGCCGGTTCGTCCCGGCAATCGCCATTCTTGCCCTTGCCGGCTCGGTTGCTGAAAAGAAAGCAGTCCCTTCAGGTCCGGGCACCCTCCCGACCGCAACCCTCAGCTTTGTTCTCTGGCTCATCGCGGTGATCCTGATCATCGGGGCCCTGACCTTCTTCCCCCTGTTTGCCATGGGGCCTCTTGCAGAACACCTGGCCCTTGCCGGAGGGTTCTAACATGGCACGAAAACGGGTAACGCCGGTCACCGCATTTGACCCGGCACTGTTGCGGGGGGCTGCAATCGATGCAATAAAAAAGCTCGACCTCCGCAGGCAGATTGAAAATCCTGTTATGTTTTCGGTGGAGATTGGCGGGATCCTGACCTCCCTCTCCTACCTGTACGGCCTTTTTGTCCATAACGGCGAGACTGCTCTCTTCACCGCCCTGGTCTCTGCCTGGCTCTGGCTGACGGTCCTGTTCTCAAACTTTGCCGAAGCCCTTGCAGAAGGGCGGGGAAAGGCACGTGCAGCATCGCTCCGGCGTTCAAGGACCACCATGACCGCCCGGAAAGTGGAATCAGCCGAGTTTTCAGCGCCCTATGAGGAAGTTCCCTCCTCTGATCTGAGACCCGGCGACCTGGTCCTTGTCAGGTCAGGAGATATGATCCCGAGTGACGGGGATGTGATAGCCGGGGCCGCGCTGATCAACGAAGCGCCTATTACCGGGGAATCTGCACCCGTTGTGCGGGAATCCGGGGGAGACCGGAGTGCGGTCACCGGGGGAACGACGGTCATTGCCAACGAGATTATCGTACGGATCACCGCAGAGCCCGGAAAGACCTTCCTTGACTGCATGATACTCATGATCGAAGGGGCAAAGAGGAGGAAAACGCCAAATGAACAGGCACTCGAGCTCCTCCTGTTTGCACTGACAGGGGTATTCCTCCTGGTGGTGGCCACCATATGGCCGGTTTCAGCCTATAGTTCTTCGGTATCAGGGACCGGGAGCCCTGCAGGACTGACCGTGCTTGTGGCCCTGTTCGTCTGTCTCGCCCCTACCACCATCGCGGCGCTTCTGCCTGCTATCGGGATTGCCGGGATGGACCGGCTCTTCCAGAGGAACATCATCGCGATGTCCGGCAGGGCAATCGAGGCTGCCGGTGACATCAATGTCCTCCTCCTCGATAAGACCGGGACCATAACCCTTGGAAACCGGCAGGCAGCCGCGTTCAGACCAGTCGATGGTGTCCGGGATGACGACCTTGTAAAGGCCGCCTATATTGCTTCGTTTGCGGATGATACGCCGGAAGGAAAGAGCGTGGTTGCGCTTGCTTCGGGGCAAGGCAGCACTCTTCCCGGGATCCCTGAACAGGCCGCATTCATTCCCTTCTCTGCCCAGACCCGGATCAGCGGGGTGGACCTGGACGGTAATTCCTTCCGGAAGGGTGCTTATGATGCTATCGTCCGGGAGGTTACCTCCCGTGGGGGATCGATTCCCCCGGATCTTGATGCCAAGGTTACCCGGATCGCCCAGACAGGGGGGACTCCGCTTGTCGTAAGCCGGGATGGAACCGTGCTTGGTGTGGTCCATTTGAAAGACATCCTCAAGTCCGGTGTACGTGAACGCTTTTTTGACCTCCGCCGCATGGGAATCAGGACCATCATGATTACCGGTGATAACCGGCTTACTGCAGCGGCTATCGCCGCTGAAGCCGGGGTGGATGACTTCCTTGCCGAGGCCAAACCCGATGACAAGCTCCGGCTCATCCGGACCTACCAGGAAGAGGGGTACATGGTTGCCATGACCGGGGACGGCACGAATGATGCTCCGGCTCTTGCCCAGGCCGATGTTGCGGTTGCGATGAACAACGGGACACAGCCGGCCCGCG
>JAJRBS010000179.1 GCA_028679325.1 Methanoregulaceae archaeon
CAGTGGGTGATGCTGCCCGGCTCCAGCCGCTTTATTCCTTCATCGACGGAGAGAGTCCGGCACTTGGGAGGGAAGATGCTCGAGACGTACACCAAGTTGTACTTCTCGATGCTCGCTTTCCGCAAAGCAAGTTCGAACGACGCCAGCCGGTCGCGGTGGACTCCTACTCCCTTGGTGAAGAATATCCCGGTCGGGACAACCATGCTCACAGGTTTTGCATGTTCGGGACTTAAAATTTATTATTTGAGAAACAGGCAGGTTAAACCTGGGGATTTCTTGTTCTGGGCCATATATTAATTCGAAAAGATAAATAAAGGAAAATTTGCAGGAAAAGATCCATTCTACCTTCAATCCTCATAAAAAAAGAGTGTTTCTCGTGATGTCAGTTGTCGTATCCCACCCTGTCATCGCGCAGGGAGTCTCTCGGTGTCCGGCAAGATCACGACCGGGAGCCTTTTTCCGAATCCCCCAGAACACCCCCCAAATCCCCGAAACCCGGACTCCCTCGTTCCAATCCGCTACCTATTAATGGCATCCCTGCTCATTGAATATGGAACGATGAAGGCGGTTCTGGGTCTCGAAGACGGCACCTGGGTGACAGGCGATGGCTTTGGGGCAGAGGGGGAGTGTTCCGGCGAACTGGTGTTCACCACCCAGATGTCGGGATACATGGAAGCGCTGACCGATCCGAGCTACAATGGTCAGATCCTGATGTTCACCTTCCCGACCATCGGGAACTACGGGGTGGACCGGAAGAACTTCCAGCATCCCCGTGTCTGGGCCAGCGGGTGCGTGGCCCGCGAGATTTGTCCCGCACCCGACAACCAGCCCTCTTTTATCCGCTTTTTTGAAGACAACGGCCTCTCCGGCATCCAGAGGGTCGACACCCGGATGCTTACCATCAAGACCCGCCTCGAAGGAACACTTCGGGCAACCCTGGTCGTGGGGGACGATAACGGACAATATGCCGTCGAGTGCGCCCGGAAGCTGCCGCTCATATCAGAGATGGATCTCATCCCGGCCGTCTCCACCCGCCAGCCCTACCGTATCGAGGGTTCCGGGAAGAGGATCGCGGTAATCGACCTTGGCATCAAGAAGAACATGGTGGTCTCCCTCAGGAGGAGGGACGCCGATGTCCATGTCTTTCCCTACAATACCCGGGCCGACGAGGTGGAGGCCATCCGGCCCGACGCCCTGTTTATCAGCAACGGGCCCGGTGACCCGGAAATGGCGAAGGATGTCATCCGGTGCATCAGCGAGCTTGCCGGGAAGCTCCCCATCTTCGGGATCTGCATGGGAATCCAGGTCTGCGGCCTGGCCCTTGGCGGTTCCACCTACAAGATGAAGTTTGGCCACAGGGGGAGCAACCAGCCGGTGAGGCACAGGGACGGGTCCATCTACATCACCACCCAGAACCATGGATTCGCCGTCGCCGCCGATACCCTCCCCGAGGGCTGTTCGACCCTGTACTCGAACGTCAACGACGGCACCCTGGAAGGCTTCGAAGACCGGGACCTTAATATCACCTGTGTCCAGTTTCACCCCGAGGCCCATGGCGGCCCCCGCGATACCGAGATTCATTTCTTTGACACCATGTTCCGGAGGCTCACCTGATGCCCAAGCGAAAGGATATCCGCTCCGTGCTGTTGATCGGGTCCGGGCCCATCCAGATCGGCCAGGCCGCCGAGTTCGACTTCTCCGGTACCCAGGCCTGCCGGGCGCTCCGCGAGGAGGGCGTGAAGGTGGTGCTGGTGAACTCGAACCCGGCCACCATCCAGACAGACCCCGAGACCGCGGACGTCATCTACGTCGAGCCCATCCGGGCCGCGATCATCGAGAAGATCATCGCCAAGGAAAGGCCCGACGGGATCCTTTCCGGCATGGGAGGACAGACCGGCCTGAACATGACCGCCGAGCTCGCCGAGAGGGGGGCGCTGGCGGGAGTCGAGATCCTCGGGACGCCTCTTCAGGCCATCTACCAGGGGGAGGACCGGGAGAAGTTCCGGGCCCTCATGGGACGGATCGGCGAGCCGGTCCCGAAGAGCATGATCCTTACCCGGATGGACCAGCTCGACGAGGCACTTTCAACGGTTGGCCTTCCGGCCATCGTCCGGCCGGCCTACACCCTTGGGGGGTCAGGTGGAGGAATAGCCCACACGCGGGACGAGCTGGGCCGCATCGTCGAGATCGGGTTCACCCGCTCCCGCATCCACCAGGTCCTCGTTGAGGAGAGCGTTGTTGGATGGAAGGAGATCGAGTTCGAGGTGATGCGGGACGCGTCCGACACCTGCATCATCGTCTGCGGCATGGAGAACGTGGACGCGATGGGGATCCACACCGGAGAGAGCGTGGTGGTGGCCCCCATCCTGACTCTCCGGGACGACGAGTTCCAGATGCTCCGGAGCGCCTCGATAAAGATCATCCGGGCCCTCGACGTCCAGGGCGGCTGCAACATCCAGTTCGCCTACCAGGACGGCGACTACCGCGTGATCGAGGTCAACCCGCGCGTCTCGCGCTCCTCGGCCCTCGCCTCCAAGGCGACCGGATACCCGATCGCCCGCGTGGCCGCGAAGATCGCGATCGGCCTCACCCTCGACGAGATCACGAACACGGTCACGGGTTGCACGCCGGCCTCGTT
>JAJRBS010000038.1 GCA_028679325.1 Methanoregulaceae archaeon
CTCGCGGCAGGTGCCCTCAGCCGGGATGGTGATCACGTCATAGGTCATGTAGTCCCTGACCTTTTTCTTGTCCATGCCTGTACCTGTTCCTGCGCGCTAGGTCATCAAGACATCGGAAAAAGAAGAAATTATTCAACCTTAATGGATGCACCGCGTTCGGTGGTGGTCTTCTTGAGCCTCACTTCGAGCACCCCGTTCTTGAATGAGCTGACAGCATCCTTGTCGGTGACATCATGGGGGAGGGGCACAACGCGGCACATGGACCCGAACATCCGCTCGCGGACATAGAACCCCTCTTCCTTCTCCTCCTTCTCAGACTTCTTTTCGGCAGATATCTCGAGTGTACCGGGAGAAAGAAGCGTGACCCTGACATCCTCCTTCTCGGTACCCGGGAGGTCGGCCACCACGATCACCTCGTCATCATGCTCCCGGATGTCAACCCGGAACTCCCCCCGGATGGCGGGCATCATGCGGTCGGTGATGCCTCCCGCCGGGAGGAGACGGCCGGAAGGACCCCAGAACCGGTTTTCCATGTCGGCCATCATCTCGTCGAGATCACGCCAGCTCCAACCCATAGGATAACGTCTGCGATACGGCATAGTATACCTTCCTCGCCCACCTCCAGGTGTGGGTAGCCTCTGGTAAGGATTGATCGTATATACGGTTTCTCCTTCCCGCAGACCGTGAATGGAATGTTTATCTCTCGGAAAGGACTACCTGACATGAATGAAACCTGCCAAATCCGGAAAACCCCCCAAAAAATCCGAATCCGGCTTTAACTGGGCAAAGGTCGTCATCGTCATGGTGTGCATCCTGTTTGCCGGCATCATGATCCTGAGCACCCTCGGGACTGGCTGGCTGGTGAACATGAAACCGGCCACGAACGGCGATGTAGCCTACATCGACCTGACCATGAAGGACCAGTTCGAGAGGCCGGTCTTCACCACGAACCAGAGGATCTATAACGCTACCCTGACGCAGGGGTCGATCATTGTTATCGCAGCGCCGTTCGGCGCTCCTGTGAACATCACTACCCCCGAACTCATCGACCCGATGACCGTTTTCATGCCAGGGTCCGGGCAGGTCTCCTTCGCATTCCTTGGCCCGGAATACAACCAGATCACCGCGGGCCTTGTCGGGATGAAGGAAGGCGAGACAAAGACTATTGATTTCATCGATGAACCGCAATACCGGCGGAACGTGACACCCGAAGAGTTCGGACAGATGGGGGGCAATTTCTCGGAGGCGAAGAAGGGAGACCAGATGGTGCTCGGTTTTACGACCTCACCGATGATATCCGCTGATCCCAATACCACTCCCCAGTATGCGATGAGGATCGTTCCCATCGTCGAGAAGACGGGCGATAACATCACCATGGACTACGGATATTCCAGCGCCGATGTCACGGTGATCCGGCTGTCCCGCGGTTCCGGATCCAGTTGATCGGCTCCGGAACAAAGGCTCCTCTCCAGACTCGAGCGTCCCTGGGCGGTCACCAGGGACCAGACTTTTTTCCACGGGATAAGTATCAGATTTCCGGGGCAGGGAGCACATGAGTGATCCTCTGGCCCCTGGCAGGGATTCCCTGGAACATGTCCCTGTTCACGGCGTTCCCGTCAGCCGCGGAAGTGATTTATAGTCAGACCAGCACCTCGTAGTACGATGCTTCGGATAATCTCGTTCTTCCAGGAGGGCTGTATGGCCTGCGAAGAGCAGGAGCCTATCAACAGGGAAGTCGAACAGTCGCTGAAGATCAAGATCGAGCCTATCAACCCGCTGAAGGAAAGGTCCAATATCGAGGAGTACAAGCTCCAGGTTACCCCCACCACCATCATCCTCTCCGATGGAAAAGTCGTCGAAAGGTTCGAGGGTGTGGTTCACCGCGAGCAGCTCGTAGAGGCGATTCGGAAATACCTATAACAGGTAGGCAAAGATCCGCTTTATTGTCCGGGCGAGCGCTTTCTGCCCGGTATTCCGGAGAGCGTCGCCGTTCCGGAGCCGGATTATCGCCAGCCTGAATTTTTTGTTCCCCTTTTTGTAGACCTCGCCAACCACGAAGGGCTCCTCGCCGGGGACATCGATTAACACCGGAGTAGTCTTCTTTCCGTCATGGACCGAGACCCTGACCGCCACCTGTTCTATCTTCCTGGTCCAGAGTGTGGTGATGTCCCTTGCCCGTGCCTTCCTGGCCCGCTGGAGACCCCGCTCGATCCCGGATATCTCAACCGCTATGTACTCATCGCCGCAGGTGGCCACGTGGTGGTCGCCTATCGCACAGGCCTCGTCGGGGGCAAGCTCGATGCTGCAGACCCTTGATGCCTTCTCTTCGCTGACGATGGCCTTCACCTTCAGGGGAGGCCTCTCCTTCTTCGGCGATTCGACCCGCACCGTCCCGCAAGCGGTGCAGCGGACCCTGGTGCCCCTCATCTGCGACAGGATCTCATGAGGCTCGATCCGGCCGCATTCGGCACAGAATATCTTTATCTCCGTCATCAGCTGGATTAACATGGGACTCAGGCCATCATATAGGGATGGGACAGTGAAGGAACAGGAAGGACAGGGGCGGGAAACGGCCTGGGAAGAAACGACGTGCACCGAGGTGATTTATTGTCGCGGCCACCGGAACGTGACCGCGCGACACCCGACCACCCTCGAGATCACAACCGAAGACCGGCTCACTCCCCGGGGAGATTGTATCATCGCCATCGGAGCCGGAAGAGGACTTCCCGGGCTTTCCGCACATTTTCACTCCCTCCTTGCCCGGGATGACGCGGAGCTGGTCACCCTTTTATCATGCGGCGGCCTGGAGGTCTTCATACGATCTTCCGGCAGCGGCGCGATGACCCTTGATCACCCCTCCGATTTGGTCTGGAGAAAGAGCAGTTATGTCTGCGGCAGGACCGTGGGGATCCGGTCAGATACCGCTGCCTGTAACCTCCCCCGGGAGATGATCGACCGGCTGAAAGAGGGAAAGGACCTTGCCCTCGTCATGACAGTGACGGTCCCGACCGCCTGACCGGGTAACCGGGAAAGTCCCGGGTCTGTTGCTACTCGCGCCCGAGCATGGTGATCTTGAGTTCTGCCGAGGCGAGGAGGTCCTCGCACTGCTTCAGGATCACCGCACCCTGCTCGTAGAGCGCGATGCTCTCGTCAAGGCCGGTCTCATTATCCTCGATCTTCCGCACGATCTCTTTTAATTCGCTGATCAGTTCCTCATAACTCTTTTTCATGGAAAATACCCTTAACCACGACGTCTATCCTGCCGTCCGCCATCCGGACATCAAGCTTCTCTCCGGCGAATACCTCTCGGACGCTCCGAACAACCGTCCCTTCACGCTCGACCAGGCAGTAACCTCGTCCCAGAACTGCCAGGGGGTTCCTGCCCGTCAGGCGGGCCTCAAGGCTTTCGAGGGAGAGCCTTTCCCGTGCAAGCCGCCCGGAGAAAGCCCGCTCCAGCCGGTCCGCGAGCACGGATACATCCTGGCGCCGCAGGACGAGGAGCCGGCCGGTCCTGACCGGCGAAAGCCGTTCCCGGAGGAGGCCGATATCATGGGAGGCCCGATCGAGTTTGCGAATCAGGGATGCCCCCATCGTCTTTTGGATGCCTGCCAGAGCTTCGGTGAGAAGGGAACGGTCTTTGACGACCAGCTCCGCGGCCGCCGAAGGGGTCGGGGCCCGGACATCGGCTGCGAAATCTGCAAGAGTGAAGTCGGTCTCGTGCCCGATGGCGCTCACCACGGGTGTAGTGCACCCGGATATGGCACGGACCACATCGGGATGGTTAAAGGGGAAGAGGTCCTCGAAGCTCCCACCCCCTCTGCCGATGATGATGACATCCACATGACCGTCGATTCTACTGAGAGCCTGCACGATCTCCCTGTAAGCCTCTTCCCCCTGGACGACTGTCGGGGAGACGACCAGCTCCAGGGGGAATCGGCGCGAGATCACGTTCCTGATGTCCTGGAGCACTGCACCGGTCTCCGAGGTCACCACACCCACCCGTTGTGGATACCCGGGAAGGGGCTTCTTCTTTTCCGGGAGGAAATGTCCCTCTGATGCGAGCATGGCCTTCCACTGCTCCACCAGGAGATGCTTCTCCCCCTCACCCGCATGCCGGAGTTCCCGGACGTAAAACTGGTACTTGCCCTGCGGAGGATAGTGCCCGATTGATCCCAGGGCGAGGACATCGGTCCCGTCTTTGAGATCGAAGGCCAGCCTCTGGGCCTCCGACCGCCACATGATGCACTGGATGACTGACCCGGCATTCTCCTTCCGGTCAGAGAGCGAGAAGTAACGATGTCCCGAGGCATGAGGGCGGAAGTTGGTGACTTCGCCCCGGATCCAGATCTCCTGCAGGCGGGGATCATCGAGCACCGATGAGATGAGAGAGGAGATCTCTGATACGGAAAAGATCTCGATGCCGTGCTCGCGCTTCTCCTCCCGTATCTTATCCTGGTACCAGGCCATCAGCCATTTTATGTGCGGCGGGGAATATGAAATAGGATCATGGTGCGGCTGGCCACATCGAGCATGTTCTTCCACGAGTACCCGATCGACGAGGTCTTCGATTACGCTGACGAGGCCGGCCTGGACACCATAGAATTCTGGGCCGAGACCCCCCACTTCTGGCTTCGGGGGCTCCCGGTGGCCGAACTCACATCATGCATCGGGGACCATCGCCGCTTCGAACCGTTACTGTATCACGCACCCATCCTCGACCTGAACCCCTGCTCCATCAACCCCCGTGTCTCCGATATCTCGGTGGAATATACTCTCGAGTCCCTTCTCGTGGCAGAGGAGTGCGGGGCCTCGGTGGTCACCGTGCATCCTGGGAGGAGGACGGCGAAACGGCCCCCGAGCGAGCCCGACTACCGGCGCTTCGAGCACTACCTGATGGAGATCCGGAACACGGCTGCCGGACTGAAGGTGAAGGTGGCGGTAGAGAACATGGAAAAGAAGATCAACTCCCTCTTCTCGACACCGGAATCCGTGCGTGAGCTCCTTGACCGGGAACCCTGGCTCTCCTTCACCCTCGATGTTTCGCATGCCCTGGGAGAAGGGGCGGATGTGGTCACCTCCTATATCGGGCTCTGCTCTGACCGGATAGTAAACGTGCACCTGGGCAGGGCGAACGATGGGAAGATGCACCTGCCGGTTGAAGGGAGCCCTGAGATCGAGGCAGTCCTCCACCAGCTGGCCGATGCAGGATATAACGGGACCATCAGTTTTGAGATCGAGGACATGCATTTCCCACACCAGTTCTCGTCCGAGGAAAAAGTGATCTTTCTCCGAAAGCAGGCCGATTTCGTGCGGAATTGCCTCGACCTATAGTTGGTTTTATTTAAGCGGACTGCCAGTACTGATACGATATTCTCACTTATGAACCATAAAGCGTCATCGGCCGCCCGGGCGGCGTGAAGCCACATGAACGGGGACTATTTTCTGCTCCTGCTCTTCATCATCTGCCTCGCCCTCTCGGCTTTCTTCTCGAGTTCCGAAGTAGCCCTGATCTCCATCACCCGGGCCAAGGTAAGGACTCTGGCAAACGAGGGGAAGAAGGGATCGGAATCTCTGACCGAGCTGAAAGAGAAGCCAAACCGGTTCCTCATCTCCATCCTCATCGGGAACAACATCGTCAACATCGCCGCCGCATCCATTGCCACAGCCGTGACCATCAGCATCTTCGGCGATATCGGGGTGGGGATCGCCACCTTCGTGGTAGTGATCCTCCTCCTCATCTTCGGGGAGATCGGGCCGAAGATCTACGCCGCACGCCACACCGAAAGGCTCGCACTCCGGTTCTCAAAACCGGTCCTCATTCTCACAAAAATCTTCAGCCCGATCATCTGGGCGATCGAGAAGGTGACAGGCCGTTTCGGGACTCCGGCGGACCTGAATGAGCCATCGGTCACAGAGGAGGAGATCAAGGAATGGATCGAGGTCGGGAAGGAGGAAGGCACCATCGAGCAGGAGGAGCGGGAGATGCTCTACTCGGTCCTCCAGTTCTCGGACACCATTGCCCGGGAGATCATGACCCCCCGTGTGGATGTGGCCCTCATCGAGGACTCCCGTAACCTCAACGAGGCCATGCAGGCCTTCAACGAGACCGGGTTCTCGCGCCTCCCGGTCTACCATGACGCGGTGGATAACATCATCGGGATCCTGAACATAAAGGACGTCTTTTCCACCGAAGTCTCGGGCAAGAAGAATATCGCCTTAAAAGACCTGATGTACGACGCCTTCTTCGTGCCCGAGACAAAGAAGATCGACGAACTTTTGAAGGAGCTCCAGGTCAGGAAGGTCCATATGGCCGTCGTTCTCGACGAGTACGGCAGTTTCACCGGAATCGTGACCGTGGAGGACATCCTCGAGGAGCTGGTCGGCGACATTCTCGATGAATTCGACAAGGAGGAGCCGGAGATCCAGAAGATTGGAGAGGGGATCTTCGTTGTCGATGGCAAGGTGTGGGTCGAGGACCTCAATGACGAGCTTGACATCAGCCTCCCGGTCCATGAGTCCTACGAGACCATCGGGGGCCTGCTCATCGACAGGCTCGGGCATATCCCTCACCCGGGCGAGAGCGTCCACATTCCGGAGAGCCACGTCTCCATGGTGGTGATGCAGATGCTGGCCCGGAGAATCGTCAAGATCAAGCTCATCCTGCATGTCTCCCCCCCTGCCGCTGCCGGTGAGGCAGGATAGATGATGAAGGAGATAGTCGTCCTCTCTTCAGGGAGGGGTTCGAACTTCCAGGCGATCATCGATGCCATCGGCCGGGGGGAGATCCCTGCCCGGTGCTCCGGCCTGGTGACTGACAACCCGTCCGCTTATGCCATCACCCGTGCCGAGAAAGCCGGGATCCCGGTTTTCATCATCGATTTCTCTTCGTTCCCCTCACGGGAGGCCTACGAAGAGGAACTCCTGAGGGTCCTCTTTGACCTTTCCGCGGATCTCTACATCCTTGCCGGGTATATGCGAATCGTCGGTGCAGGTATCGTTTCGGCCTTCCGCTGGCGCATGATGAACATCCACCCCGCGCTCCTGCCGGGTTTTCCCGGGCTCCATGCCCAGCGACAGGCCCTGGATTACGGGGTCAGGGTATCGGGCTGCACCGTTCATTTTGTCGATGAGGGCACGGACAGCGGACCGGTTATCCTCCAGGCCTGCGTCCCGGTTCTTCCGGGCGATGACGAGGAGACTCTCTCTGCACGTATCCTTGAGGAAGAGCACCGCTGCCTCCCGAAAGCAATCCGTCTCTTCTGCGATGACAGGCTGGAGATGATCGGAAGACAGGTCCGGATACTCCCCGGGAATAGCTGATTCCGCGGCCCTAACCCCCTTCCCGGGCAGCACCCACTAAATAGCAGGGCGGCGAAGAGTTGTGCAGCACAGGTGACGACAGACATCTATGGCCAGACATGAATCCCCGGGCACTGCCAGGAAACTCGCGCGTGAAAGGATTGCGATCCTCTTTGCCCGGGCAGCGGAATTTTTTCCCACCGACCCCCTGGCGAGCGACCGCTGTATTGAACTCGCCCGGCGGATTTCCATGCGGCAGCGGGTAAGGATTGCCCGCCCCCTTCGCCGGCAGTTCTGCCGCCACTGCCACTGTTTTTTAGTGCCGGGCAGAAACGTGAGAGTCCGTATCCACCACCGGAGAGTTGTTATCACCTGCAGCGCCTGCAGGAGACAGATGAGGATACCCCTCGGGAGCCGGCATGAAAACACCTGACCATGATACCTCGATGCAGGACCTGCGGCCCACGGTCTGGATCGGGAAGCAGGGATGTACAGAGACCCTCCTCCAGGAGATCCGGGAACAGCTTGCCCGGCGGAAGATCATCAAGGTCAAATGGCTCCAGAACGCAGAAGTGGACCCGGAAGAGATCGCCGGGTGTGCCGGCGCTGACCTGGTCGGGGTGAGGGGCAGGACCATGGTGCTTGCCCGGAGACAGAAGAAGGAAAACATCGTGCGGCGGTAACCTGCTCGAAATATATAAAAGTGTTCTGCGCCAATATGTAAAGACTACATCAGTTCGGTGACACTGAGGTTTTAAAAGGATGACAACGGTTTATGACGTACCGGCCGATCGGTTCATTCGGTCCCTTGCCGAGGAACTGAAGAAGACGCCGGAGATAAAACCCCCTGCATGGTCGCAGTTTGCCAAGACAGGGGTACATAAGGAGATGCCTCCGGAGAACCCCGACTGGTGGTTTGTCCGCGTGGCCTCGATCATGCGACGAGTATACATCGACGGTCCGATAGGTGTGGAGAGGATGAGGACATTCTATGGAGGAACGAAGGACCGCGGCGCGAAGCCGAGCCGGTTCCGGAAGGGGAGCGGGTCGATCCTCCGGAAGTCCCTGCAGCAGCTCGAAGCCGCCGGTTTCATAACCCATGACAAGACCGGGCGGAGAGTCTCCCCCCGGGGAATGTCGTTTATGGACGGTGTGGCCCGAGGCGTGGTGGAAGGTTCCGGGCAACCGCAGGCAGCCTGAAGGAGAAGGGCAATGGGGGACGACGAGATCGCAGAGCTTCGGAGAAAACGGGCAGCACAGATGCAGCAGCATGCAATCGACCAGCAGCTGATGCAGGAGGATATGGAGCGGCAGAAGCAGGCCGATGCCCAGATTCACGCCATCCTCGTGCAGATCCTTGAGCCCGAAGCCCGGGAAAGACTCAACACCATAAAGCTGACTAAGCCTGACTTTGCGAAGTCGGTCGAGCAGCAGCTGGTGATGCTCGCCCAGAGCGGTCGTCTCAAGCACAAGATAACGGACGAACAGCTGAAGGCCCTGCTCCAGCAGCTCCAGCCGGCAAAGCGCGAATTCACCATACGAAGGAAGGGATGAACGCTGGAGTTCTCGAGAGCAGGGGAAGTTTCGGCGCCATTCGATACACTTCTGGTGTCCCGGAACGACGACCCCCGGCCCAAAGGACAGGAGTGTTCTGCCGTGTCCGCCGGCAGTCACTGATCATGGCACACAACAAAGGTTTTGCGTGAAAAAATGAGCAAGTCCACGAAAGGTTTCAAGATAAAACTGGCAAAGGCATGTGAACAGAACCGGAGGGTTCCACAGTGGGTCCTCCTCCGCACAAAAAGGAAGGTCTCCTCGCACCCGAAAAGGCGCCAGTGGAGACGCAGCACCCTGAAGGTGTGACATGGCAGAGAAGACCGACGAGCAGATCTACGTTATCCCTCTCCGGGGAACCCGCCGCGCCCCGCGATGGAAGCGGAGCAATGTCGCCATCAAGGATATCAGGACCTACCTCTCCCGGCACATGAAGAGTGAGGACGTCAAGCTCGACCGGAGCATCAACGAACGGGTCTGGGACAGGGGGGCAGAGAAGCCTCCCTCACGGATCCGTGTCCGGGCCATGAAGTTTGATGACGGGCAGGTCCAGGCCGAACTGGCCGAGGAATAATATGGAAAGGACGATCTCGTTTGGCAGTGATGCAAACATCGGGGTATTCTCCCGGGTCTTTGATGACATCGCTGTCGTTCCGCCGACCGCAACTGAAGAGTTCCGGGAAGCGCTGTCCAATCTCCTGGACGTCGAGGTGCTGGTCACCACTATCCAGGGGAGCGAGATCGTCGGGTCATTGCTGGCAGGCAACAGCCGGGGCCTTGTTGTAAGCGGGCTTGCCGGAGAGAATGAGCTCTCCCTTTTGCAGGAGTACCGGGAGGTCCTGCTGCTCGAGCGGGGGATGAACGCCGCCGGGAATATCATCCTTGCCAACGATGCCATAACCTGCGTGCACCCTGACCTCCCTGCCTCTGTCGCCGCCAGGGTAGAAGAGATGCTCGGCAATCCGGTTACCCGGATCTCTTTTGCCGGTATCAAGACAGTCGGCATGGCGGCCGTTGCCTCCGGCCGGGGCATTATGGTTCATCCCCGGACAACTGCGCAGGAACTGGCCGTGCTCGAGGGCCAGACAGACCTGCCGATCGGGACGGGATCCGTGAATATGGGGAGCGGACTGGTCGGGACCGGCCTGTTAGCCAACAGCAACGGCTACCTGGCAGGCAATATGACCAGCGGCTACGAACTGGGAAGAATTGAGGATATCTTTGGATTTCTGGAGCGATAATTATGGAAGAAAACAGATTTGAAGTGAAAGGAACGTTCATGGTCGGACGTGAATGGCATCCCTACTCAAAGGTGATCGAGGCCCCGAACGAGGCCCAGGCCCGGGAGCGGACCTTTGCCGTCATCGGGAGCAAACACCGGCTGAAGAGAAGGTACATCACCATCACTGCGGTGAGCGTATTACCTGGTGAATAACGTGGACCGCGTTGACCCGAGGGAACTCCAGTCCCTGCAGCTGTACATGAACGAGTACCGGCAGCAGGCCGAGGTCTTCGCCCAGCAATACTCCCTCCTCGAAGAGGGGAGGATGGAGGCCCACGCCGCCATCGAGGCTCTTGAGGAGATACGGGCGTCCCCAGAGAGCATCGTCCTGCTCCAGGTCGGCGGAGGCGCCAGCGTCCGGGCACGGATCCTTGACCCTGACAGGGTCCTTCTGTCCATCGGCTCAGAAGTGGTCCTCGAGAAGGCAAACGCCGCCGCCGTCGATTACCTGAAAGACCGGATCACCGAGATGGAGGCCTCGGGCCGGAAGGTGGCAGAGACTCTCGACAGGATCCGGGGGCAGATGAACGAGATCGCCCGGAGGATCGATCTCCTGTACCAGCAGGCGCAGATGCCGGCCGGTCCCCGGATTCCCCCGGTATCGATACAAAATCCGGAAGAGGACTAGGACTCTTTCTTTATGTTCGAAGGGCTCCGCGAAAAACTCCAGAAGATCTCGGCCGGCCTTGAGCAGGGTATACGGTCAGGATCGGCTACGGCTGAGGTTTCGGAAGAGCCCGGACAGGAACAGGCGCGGAAGGATCCAAACCTGCTCGGAAAGGTCAAGGTTCTCATCACCGACCGGGAGTTTGTGATCTCCGAGAAAGAGATAGCGGAGTCTCTCGCGGAACTGGAACTGGTCCTGCTCGAAAACGACGTGGCGCTCCCTGTCACCGAGGAGATCATCGCCCAGGTCAGGAGCAGGCTTGTCGGGAAGAGGAGAAAGATCGGGGAAAATGTGGATATCCTGGTTATCTCCGCCCTGCGGGAGTCCCTGCTCGAGGTTCTTGGCGAGGGTTTCGATCTCCTCTCCTACATAAAATCGCACGAAAAGCCGGTCAAGATCCTCTTTACCGGGGTGAACGGCACCGGGAAGACCACCACCGTGGCCAAGGTGGGGGCTTTTTTGAAAAAGAACGGGTTCTCTGTGGTCATCGGGGCCGGTGACACCTTCCGGGCCGGGGCGCTCGAGCAGATCGATGTCCATGCCAGCCGCCTGGGAATAAAGATCATCCAGCACCAGCAGGGAGCCGACCCTTCGGCCGTCCTCTTCGATGCCGTCCAGTACGCTGAAGCGCACAAGAGTGATGCCGTTCTCGCGGATACTGCGGGACGGTTCCATAACCGCGTCAACCTGATGAACCAGCTCGACAAGATCCGGAGGGTCATGAAGCCGGACCTCATCGTGTACGTTGACGAGGCTGTGGCCGGGAACGACGCGGTGATACGGGCATTCGAGTTCGAGAAGACAGTCGGGGCCGATGCCGTTGTCCTGACAAAAGCCGACATGGACCCCAAGGGAGGTGCGGCAATCTCAATCGCCCACACCATCGGAAAACCCCTGATGTTTCTTGGCACCGGCCAGGGTTACGATGACCTCGTCGCCTTCTCGCCCAAGAAGATGGTCGATGAGCTCCTGTTGGAGGCGGCCTGATGCTTGAAGGGCTGGGGTCATCTCTCAAGGATGCGCTGAAGAAGCTGGCCGGAAAGACGGTGGTCGACAGGGGGGCTGTCGAGGAACTGGTAAAAGACCTCCAGCGGGCCCTCCTCCAGGCAGACGTGAACGTGCGGCTGGTGATGCAGCTCTCGCAGGCCATCAAGACCCGCGCTCTTGATGAAGCGCCTCCCAAGGGGATGGCGGTCCGCGAGCACGTTCTCCGCATCGTGTACCAGGAACTGGTCAGACTGATGGGGTCGGCCGGGGACGTAAAACTCGGCCCCCAGACCATCCTGATGGCGGGTCTCCAGGGGAGTGGGAAGACCACCACCACTGCCAAGCTGGCGCGATATTTCCAGCGGAAAGGGCTCAAGACCGCCGTCATCTGCGCCGATACCTTCCGCCCCGGGGCCTACGAGCAGCTCTCCACCCTCTGCTCGCGGATCAATATCCCCTGTTACGGGCAGCCCGGCGAGAAGGATGCCCGGCTGATCGTCAGGAACGGCCTTAAGGAGAAAGAGAACGCCGAGGTGGTGATCATCGACACCCAGGGAAGGCATGCCCTGGAAGATGACCTGATAGCAGAGATCATCGACCTCAATATCATGAGCTCTGCCACCCACCGGTGGCTGGTTCTCGATGCTGCCATCGGGCAGAAGGCCAGCGAGCAGGCGAAAAAATTCCACGAGGCTATCAACATCGACGGGGTGATCATCACCAAGATGGACGGGACGGCCAAGGGAGGCGGAGCCCTCTCTGCCGTCTCGGAGACCGGGGCCGGTATAGTCTTCATCGGGAGCGGCGAGACCATCGATGACCTGGAACGGTTCGAAGCCGACAGCTTCATCTCGCGACTCCTTGGCATGGGAGACCTCAAGGCCCTCATGGAGAAGGCTCAGGAGATGGCCGGTGAGACCGAGGTCGATGTCAACGCCATGATGCGGGGGAAGTTCACCCTCCGCGACATGTACAAGCAACTCGAGGCCCTGAATAAAATGGGGCCGCTCAAGCAGATCATGGGTATGCTGCCGCTCGGCAACGTCGAACTTCCTGCAGATGTCTACGACGTCACCAGCACCAAGATGTCCCGCTATCGCATCATCATGGACTCCATGACCGCAAAAGAGCTCGACGATCCCTCGGTCATCGGGAGCTCCCGGATACAGCGGATCGCGGCCGGGGCCGGGGCCTCTCCGGACGAGGTTCGGGAACTCCTCAAGTACTACAAGAACATGAAGAGGATGCTCAAAGGAGTCAAGGGCGGGGGCGGGAAGTTCAACATGCAGCGACTCATGAAGCGGTTCGGCGGGACGTAAGGCTGATGATCCGCTTCGCCGTGCTGGGGCACCTTGCGCCTACCGCCGGCACCTTCAGCTTGAACGATCTCCCGGGAGGAGCAGGGAGAATGGACGTCCTCTGCCGGTGTGTCACCGCCTCGCTCTTCCTCTCACACGATATGCGGAGGAACGTTGAAGTGTACCTGGTTCTCCTCGGGCCGCCGAATCCCCCGGCAACTATCCTCTTCTCGGGGGAGCAGGTGCGGTACCTGAACCCCGACGAGAGGAGCTCCGCCTCTCTCATCAAGAAGGCCCTCGCCCTTCCCCGGGGTTCTCTGTTCCGGGAGTCAACCCCCGGGGTCTTTGTCCGGACCGGCGGCCTCGGTGAACTCCTGGCCGAACACCCCTTCGCTCTGCTCGATGAATCGGGGGAGGATATCAGGCAGGAAGCAACCCTGCCCGGCACCTGCCTGCTGTCCGATCACCTGAACCTGACCGACAGCGAGCAGGAGCTGGTCAGGGACCTTCCCCGAATCTCTGTCGGGCCTCTGCCGCTCCATGCTGACCAGGCGATCACCGTGCTCCTGAACGAGACCGATCGGAGGGCAGCAGGATGGACCTGATCGACCTCTGCGGAAAAGTCCTCGCTTACGGCGAGATCTGCGACCATTGCCTGGGAAGGATGGTCGGGAAAAGGTCCTACGGACTGTCGAACGACCGGCGGGGGGCAGGGCTCCGGACAGCATACTACCTTGCCCTGAACGAACCATTCCGGCCGCACCAGGGGAGCTGCTGGATCTGCCAGGATCTCTTTACCACCATCGGCGAATGGGCCCGGCGGGTGGCGACAGCCTTCGATGGAATCGAGTACGGGACCTTCCTGATCGGGACCCATGTCCCGCCCCTGATGGCAGAAAACGAGGAGATGGTCTGGAGCGATCACTCGCTTGCCTATGCCGAACCCATGAAATCGGAGATCAACCGGGAGGTGGGAAAGGCTGTCTCGGAATTGACCGGAAAGGAGGCCTCCCTCACGTCGCCGGACGTGCTCGCCGTTCTCGATATAGCCTCCGGCACCGTGGAGGTCCAGGTCAATCCTGTCTTCTTCTACGGGAGGTATCGGAAACTGGAGCGGGGGATTCCCCAGACCCACTGGGACTGCCGTGTTTGCCGGGGAAAGGGCTGCGAACGGTGCGGTTATTCCGGCAAGCAGTATGCCGATTCGGTCGAGGAGCTGATCGCCCGGCCGGCAGCTGAACTCTTTGCTGCCGAAGGAGGGGTGCTCCATGGGGCAGGCAGGGAGGACATCGATGCCCGGATGATAGGGACCGGGAGGCCCTTTGTCATGGAGATGGTCGCACCCCGGAGACGGGGTATTGATCTGGCGGACCTTGAGGCGGCCATCAACAGCTCGGCAAGTGGCAGGGTCGAGGTCTCCCTCGAGCGTTGGAGCTCGCGGGGAGAGGTGGAAACCATTAAATCGGACAAAATGCATAAAAAATACAGGATTCTGGTCGAGATAGACGACCCGGTTTCGCTCTCTGAGCTTCAATTTGCTCTTACCGCGCTCCAAGGGGCGACAGTGTATCAGCGCACCCCGCAAAGGGTCGCTCACCGGAGAGCAGACAAGGTCCGGGAGCGGAGGGTCCTTGAGATAGGGTATGCCGGCAGCGAAGGTGACGGGCATGTCATCGAACTTACCGGCGAAGCAGGCCTCTATGTGAAGGAGCTCATCTCCGGAGACTGCGGCAGGACCCGGCCAAGCCTCTCAGCCCTTCTCGGGAGGGAGGCCCGCGTGGTCAGGCTCGACGTCATCCAGGTGAGCGGCACAGAATCAGGTGATTGATCCATGGCGCACCATAACGGACCGAGAAAAAAGACCCGGTATAAGTTCAAAAAAGACTTAAGAAAACGCGGAATACTTCCCGTCACCTCGCTCATCCAGAGATTTGAGGTAGGCCAGAAGGTGCACGTGGTCTGTGAGCCGAGCATTCAGAAGGGGATGCCCCATCGCAGGTTCCACGGGAAGACCGGCACCGTCATCGGCCAGCGGGGAAGGGCCTGGCTCCTGTCCATCCGGGACGGGGACTCAGAAAAGGTCGTCATAGCCAGACCGCAACATCTAAAAGCACAAAGGTAAAACTCTGACGAAAAGGTGACCGGCATGAAGGTGAAAGCTATACGTAGCGAAGAGAAGGTGACACTCTCCGAAGTCAAAGGGGTCCTTACCCAGGTGGAAACAGAGAGGCTCGGGTCAGGGAAAGAGATGTCCTACGAGCTACGAAAGAGCATCGAACACGCCAACCAGCTCGCCAAGATGTCTCCCGAGGACTCAAGGGAGCTTGTCACCGATCTGCTGAAACTGGAGAAGATGAAGCCGGACATCGCCTTGCGGATCGCCAATATCGCCCCCCGGAGCAGGGACGAGCTCCGGGCCGTCTATGCCAAGGAGAAATTCGCCCTATCCGGCGAGGAACTCGACGGGATCATCGACCTGGTCAAGGCTCACCTCTGAACGGAGAGCGCCATGAAGTCAGACAAGAAAGAGGTCAGCGCCATAGTGCTTGATGTCCTTATGAAGGGGCATCCTGATGATCCCCGGCCGATCTTCAAGCGGGAGCCGATCGTCCAGGCTATCGGGATCTCCCAGTTCAAGCTCCTCGAGCTTGTCCCGAAGACCCTTAATATCAGCATCCACGAGAGGGTGTATATCGGCGATGGCGAAAGGGAGAAGATCGAGAGGGTCAAGAGAAGGATCAGCTATGATGAGCTGACCCAGACCGCACGGGTCGAACTCCCCTACGTCATCGAGCTTCTGGTGGCCGAGAAGGAGCCGGAGTTCGTCCAGTTCTTCAATAAGTCTATTTCCATCACCCCGAAACTGCACATGCTCCACCTCCTCCCCGGCATCGGGAAGAAACTCATGTGGGAGATCCTCGCAGAAAGGGAGAAGAAGCCTTTCGAGAGCTTCGCCGATATCAGCCACCGGATAAAGTCAATACCCCACCCGGAGAAGATGGTGGCTAACCGTATCCTCGAGGAACTCGAGGACCCGAACGTAAAGTATCACGTCTTCACCTCGAAATGAGAGCCGTCAAAGACCAGCACTTCCTGATCGATGAACGTGCCGTCCGGAGGATCGTAGGTCTCATCGATGTCCGGGACAGGGTGGTGCTGGAGATCGGCCCCGGGTCCGGGGCCCTGACCCGTGCCCTTCTCGATAGCGGGGCGCTCGTCCGGGCTGTGGAGATCGACGCCGGGCTTGTTGAGGAACTCGGGCTTATCTTTGCTGACGAGATCGAGGAAGGGAGGCTCGAGGTCATCTGCGGCGATGCGGTCCGGTGCGACCTGCCTCCTTTCGAGCTCGTGGTATCGAACCTCCCCTATTCTGCCTCTTCCCGTATAACCTTCCGGCTGCTCGATGCCGGGTTTGAAGAGGCGGTGCTGATGTACCAGGCCGAGTTCGCGCAGAGGATGGTGGCCCCGGCCGGGACGCCGGACTGCGGCCGGCTGTCGATCATGATCCAGACCACCTGCTGCGTGGAACGCTGTTTTGACCTCTCCCCCCAGTGCTTCTCCCCCCGCCCCCAGGTACGTTCAACAGTGGTCAGGATAGTGCCGCGGGGGCCAATCTTTCAGATCTCCGACCGGCAACTCTACGCCGACGTGGTCCGGGCTCTCTTCTCCCACCGGAGAAAGACTGTCAGGAATTGCCTCCGGAACTCCCGGGGCATTCTCAGGGGAGAGGACGTGGAACTCATGCTTTCCGCCCTCCCGGAGGAGATCCTCTCTTCGCGGCCTGAGGCATTGTATCTCGAGGACTTCGCTACCATCACCAATGTGGCCCGGCAATGACAGATCCACGAGTCTATTCTCCTTCCGAGGATACCTTCCTCCTCCTCTCCGCCGCAGAGAGGGAGTGCCGGGATGCCGACCGGGTGCTCGAGGTCGGGTGCGGCAGCGGCTATATCTCCTCCCGGCTCAGGGTCGGCAGGCCCGGAGACTGCCCGGAGATCCTGGCCTCCGATATCAATCCCTACGCTCTCCGTGCGACCCGGGATACAGGTCTTGAGGTAGTCAGGGCTGATCTTCTCTCTGGCATCAGGGGCCCGTTTGACCTGGTGATCTTCAACCCTCCTTATCTTCCCACGTCTCCCGATGAAAGGATTGACGACTGGCTGGAATATGCTCTTGACGGCGGGCCGGACGGGAGGTCGGTGATAGCCCGGTTCATCGGAGATGTCGGCCGCATCCTGGCTCCCGGCGGCAAGTTCCTGCTCCTGGTCTCGTCCCTGACCGGAATCCGTAAAGTCCTGACGCTCCTCGAAGATGCCGGATACTCCCCTGCCATTTTTCTCAGGGAGATGATCGAGGGTGAGGAGCTCCTAGTGATACGGGCCCGGCGGAGCGAGGACGTTTTATGTTCGTCAACCCGATAGCCCTGACGCTCCCGCCTCTCGCGGGACGGCGGGTTAATCTCTTATTCTCCCTCGTCCTACAGTCCCGAAAGGACCGTCCATGGCCGACCCTGGTTTTCTGTTGATCTTCGCGATCTCCCTTGTGGCCGGCTTCTTCGGGGCAATGACCGGCCTCGGCGGGGGGACGATCATCGTCCCGGTCCTCACCTACCTCGGTGTCGATATCAAGCTGGCTATCGCCGCCAGCATGGTCTCGGTCATCGCCACATCCTGCAGTTCGGCGGCCTCTTACCTCCGGGAGGGGTTGGTCAACCTGAAGGTGGGGATGTACCTCGAGATGTTCACCGTCAGCGGGGCGATCGTCGGAGCCTCCATCACACTCGCCTCTGGCCAGGATCTCCTCTTTGTCATCTTCGGGTGTGTCCTTATCGGTGCTGCGGTACTGTTGTTCATCCGGCAAAGGGCACCGGAAAGGGAAGCCGTGGACAATCGCGATCGTCTCTCGTGCTGGCTCGAATTGTCGGGAAAATGCGAGGACCGGGCAGAGAAGAAGACCATCGTCTATTACCCCTCGCGGGCAGCCGCCGGTGGTCCGCTGATGGTCATTGCCGGGATGATCTCCGGGCTCCTCGGGATCGGGGCCGGCGCTTTCAACGTCCTGGCCCAGGACCTGGTAATGGGGCTTCCCACGAAAGTCTCGACAGCGACGAGCACCCTGATCATCGGCGTGACAGCCCTCGCCGGCACAGGCATCTACCTTTCCGCCGGCCTGGTCGACCCGGACCTCGCCGTCCCGGTTATCCTCGGCGTCATGCTGGGAGCACTCGGGGGATCGTTCATCCTGATCCGTTCAACCAACCGGGCAGTCAGGAACTATTTCATGGTTGTCGTGGTCGTCATCGGGATAGACATGGTGATACGGGGGGTCTCATGACCCGCCGTCTTCCTCCCCTGGAAACCCTGGTCTTTGCGATCCTTGCCGGGGGATTGCTCCTGTCGGTCGTCTTGATCCTGGCAGGCCTGACGTGGGAGTGGATTCTCCAGGGAACCCTGAACGCAGATCATCCTGCCCTGTCAGCCGTCAACGTCCGCGGACTCCTCGAATCGTTCGCGGCCGGGAGTCCGGCAGGGCTGTCCCCTCTTGTCCTGCTCTCCGCCGGAATCGCGGTGCTGCTGATGACCCCCTACATCCAGGTACTGGCAGCGATGCTCTTCTTCACCTTCCGGGACCGCAACTATCGCTTCTCGGCGATCACCGGCTTTGTCGCCGTGGTCCTGACCTGGGTATTGTTCCTGCGTTAGCCTGCATCAGGGTTGATGGGATTACGGGGAATAACCTGTTAGCTTCCGGGCGATCCCGGCCACGTACCGGCCCTGGTAGCGGGCACCATCGAGTTCGTTGGCGCTCGGGAACCGGAGCGCCGGGCCGTTGCCGGCGATGGTCGAGGCCCCGTAGGGGCTGCAACCGGTGATCTCGTCAAGCCTCATCTGCCCCTCGAAGCTGTAGGGGAGTCCGGCAAGGATCATCCCGTGGTGCAGGAGGGTGATATAGAGGGAGAGGATGGTTGACTCCTGGCCACCGTGCTGCGTGGCGGAGCTCGTAAAGGCGCTTCCCACTTTGCCGATGAGAGCCCCGGCGGCCCATAATCCCCCGGTAGAATCAAAGAACTGCCGCATCTGGCCGCACATGTTCCCGTACCGGGTCGGAGTGCCAAAGATGATCGCATCGGCCGCCGGAAGCTCATCAAGGCTTACCAGCTGCACCTCCCGCAGGAATCGTTCCTGGAATGCCGTGGCCCCCATCTTACCGAGGACATCGGCCGGGAGGGTCTCCGGGACACGGCGAAGGTCAGCGCTGCACCCAGGAACCTCGCGGACGCCTTCTGCCACGGCCTGGGCCATGGCATGGATATGGCCGTACAGCGAGTAATAGACGATAATGACGTGTGTCAAATCATTTCACTTCCTGGGTTGTCACCCGCATCATTATCAGATCAACCCCACGGTCATCAGGCCGAAGATGATGGTAAGCACCAGGAACAGGATCGCGACCAGGCCGGACGCGATGTGGACGGTTCTCAGGTACAGCCTTGGCGGGCGTACTTTCTCCTTCGCATATCCGAGAATGATGGTGAGGACAAGGAGCGCGATGGTTGTGATGCCAAGGAGAGCATGGGGGACCCTGATGTGGGGGCCACCTGAGAGCTCGACCATTGCCACGCCGATCACCAGGGCGATGATGATCAGGGCTGCGCCGGTGTGTGCCAAGCGCTTGTGCCAGCGGTACCAACCGGGGATCTTTCGCCCGAACTGGACCAGCAGGACGGCGGCAATGAGGAGACTGAACCCCAGAACCTGGAGCAGGGCATGGTAGGGCCAGAGCACCAGGGGAGGAGGAGCCGGCTCCGGGCTCTCTCCCACAACGATGGAACTGCTTATCGAGCCGGCAATATTGCAATCTGCCGTCGCTGCAATCGTATCACCCGGGGCTGCGTTCACTGGGTAATGGTATGTGAACTGGCCTGGGGTAGGCTGAGTAGTGTACAGGACGGTCGTGGCAGGAACTCCGTTGACCATGATGATGGTCCGGTTCACATAGTGTCGCGTCGTGTCCGAGACGTTATGGGTTATGGTAACGGCCAGGTCTCCGGGATGGTAAGAGAGGACCATGTCTGATGGCGGATGGGCTGAAGCCGGAATGACCAGGAGCAGGAGTACCAGGATACCGACCATAAGGGCAATACCCTTCGACAACGCGGGTAAGGGGAACATAATCTGCAGTCTGCGGCTCATTTCTTAACCCTGTAGCAGTCCGGGTATATAACCGGTGCTGTCAGCTGTGCCGGAGGGTACTCAACAAGTCTTGTCGGTACGAAGCGTTATCCATCTATGACTTCCCGGAAGAGTACACTTTCCCCTGCCCTCACAGGAACCTCCAAGAGGTCTCTCTTCCATATCATCACCTGTGCCAGCCTGCAGCGACTGTTTCCTGTACAAGCGGACAAACGACAAGGAAGGGATCTGTACCATCAACGGGCCGGTCCCGGCAGACCGCGAGGCCGAACGCTGTCCATCGCGTACCTTCCGGCCGAAGAGCTGATCCCGGGGCATCACGGGCCCTTCACTGATCCCTGTCCCGCAGAGTGGACGATCCGGTACAGGCTCCTCTCCCCCCTCTCACTGGAATACTCATTTTAATCGCTTATTTTGAGAATCAAGGGCCATTTACGAACTAAAATACTCCGGTATGAACCTATCGATCGCACTTTCGCGCCGCGTGCTCTGCACTCTTATGGAGCTCGTCCGCGAAAGGAGTGACTGCTCATGGAGTTCGAGCTGCACCCCTCTGTCACGCTGCGCACCGGGACCTTCTCTGCGCTGGTTGCACCGGAGGACCTGGTGCTGTCCGGCCTCAACGACAACCCGGTGCTCTCGCGGTTCCTCTTCCTCTTCATCTGCGGGAACTACTCGCGCCTCCTCTCCGGCATCAACCGCCGGTCGGTCAGCATCGAAGTCCGGCGGGCGTTCACCGCCTTCCAGCTACTCACCATCCTCCGGGAGTCCTACCACACCATCGTCTTTGTCGAGCACGACCCCGGCCTGTACGAGGGTGCGGGGGAGGAGGTCGTCCCGGAGGTGGCGCAGGCCCTGCGGGCTGCAGGGCAAGGGGCTCTGGTGGTGCTCTACACCCCCTCGCCGGACGGGAGTTTCTCCTCCCTGGCCGAGGGTGCCGACCGGTTCTTCTCGCTCGCTCCCTCGCCTCCCCGGCCCCTGCCGCAGGCCCGCCGCACGGGGAAGATGCGGCGCCCGGCCGATCGCCCCCGGAGCCAGACCACGCTCGAGGTGTTCTGATGGGGCGGAGTTTTGGGAGCATCCGCATGGCGGCGCTCGAGATCACCGGGCGCTGGGAACGGGCGGCATGGTCGCTGCACGGTGAGGACCGGGAATACGCCCTCCTTTTGGTGGAGATGGCGAAAAGGCACACGAGCGAGGGTTTCTATGCCTTCGACGACCCCCTGGAGGCCGTCCTCTTCTCGGTCCTGGTCGAGATCGGAAAGGAACGGGAACGTCGTCATGTGGATCACTGACTGCTGCTACCGGGACGCCATCGAGATCTGGGAGAAGACCGGCCGCCGCAGGACCGTTCCCTACCGTCCCTCATTCCTCCTCCGGCTCCCGGACCCGGCCCTCCACCGGGAGCTCCTGGAGGCCCTCGAGTCCGGCTACGGGGCCCGGGAATGCTCCATCCGGACCGTGTACGGCGAGTGCGAGGGTTACTCCGTCCCGGCTGGGAGAGATGTGGCGGAGGCCATCGAGCGGCAGACCGGCTACGCCGCGGAGCTCTACAACGTGGACATCAGGCTCGACCAGCGCTACCTGGCCGAGCAGGGACTGGTCCCCTGCTGCGAGGAGGGCGAGGACCGCTTCTCGGCCGATGTTCCCCTTCCCTTCCGGGTCCTTGAACTGCAGGCGGAGGGAAATCCGTTTGCCGGCAACCCCTTCCGCTCTCTCCGTGTTGTCCACGACCGCGAGGAGAGGCTGTGCGGCCCGGAACCAGAGGTGCTCGGCGATCTCGCAGGGCTGCTCGGGTCCTTTGACCCCGACGTGGTCCTCTTCCCCCTCTCCGACCTCCTCCTCCCCCGCCTCCTCTCTGCCGCCCGGGAGCGGGGGATCGAGCTCCCCTTCTCCCGGACCGGGAGGTACCGGAAGATGGCCGGGAAGTCGTACAGGAGCTACGGCCGGACCGAGTACCGGGCCGGGTCCCTCATCCCCGACGGCCGGATCCTGATCGACACCACCCAGAGCTTCCACTACCGCGAGAGCGGTCTTGCGGGCATCGTGCTCGGCGCACGGCTCACCGGCCTCTCCCCGAACCTCGCCGGCCGTTTCACCTCCGGGACGCTGATCTCGGCCTACGAGGTCTACGAGGCCGTCCGGGAGGGCATAGCCGTCCCCTTCCGGAAGAGTGACCCCGAGGTGGTGCGCCGCTTCGGCGACCTGAAGGAAGCCGACCGCGGTGGGATGATGCTCCAGCCGGTGCCCGGCCTGTACGAGGAGGTGCACGAGATCGACTTCACCTCGCTCTACCCCTCCATCATCGTGGCCTTTAACCTCTCCCCCGAGACGCTCGCCGATCCCGGGCGGCGGGGTTTCCTCCCCCGGGTGCTCGAACCGCTCCTGGCGCTCCGGAAGGAGACCAAGGCCCGGAAGGCCACCGATCCCTCCGTTGCCGGTATCGACTCCCTCCTCAAGTGGATGCTCGTCACCTGTTTCGGGTACACGGGGTACAAGAACGCGAAGTTCGGTCGGATCGAGGTGCACGAGAAGATCACCGGCCACTCCCGGGAGATCCTGCTCAGGACCAAGGATATCGCCGAGGAGATGGGTTTTTCCGTGCTGCACGGCATCGTGGACTGCCTCTGGGTCCAGGGAGAACCCGCCATCCGGCTGAAGGAAGCGGTCGAGCAGGAGACCGGCCTCCACACCACCCTCGACACCTACGACTGGCTTGTCTTTCTGCCCCTGGCAGACGGACTCGGGGCCTACAACCGCTACTACGGCCGCCTTTCGGACGGCAGCCTGAAGGTGCGGGGCATCGCCTCCCGGAGGGGAGACACGCCAGTCTACGTGCGGGAGATGCAGGGGAGGGTGCTTGACCTCCTGAAGGGGGCGAGAGACAGGGCCGGGCTCCGGGAATGCCGGGAGGAGGCCCGGGAGATCTACCGGGAGACGGTCGAGGGCCTTGACGGGGCCCCGCCCGCGAGCCTTGCCGTCCATCGCCAGGTCAGCAGGCTCCGCTACACCCGCGCCTGCCCGGAAGCTTCGGCGGTGGCGGCCTGTGCCGCTGCTGGCATCGACCTCTCCCCGGGCATGGAGGTGAGCTACGTGGTGACCGATGCCCGGAGCTGGGCGGTGGAGCTCGACTGGAACGCCACCCGGTTCGACCAGGGCTACTACCGGAAGCTGCTTGGAAAGGCCTGGGAGGAGGTGCTCTTCGCCCTTGACCGGGCCCGGTCACCAGGAGAAGCGTGACCGTTCGGCACCTTCCCGGTCATGGAGCGTGACCGTCCCGCCATCGTTGCCCAGGAGAGGGACGGGTGACCCGATCGCCAGCTCCAGCTCGCCGGTAGGGCCGCTCCCTATGCGGACGGTGACATCCTTCCCGGGATCGAGGACAATTCCGGGAAAGGTGAAGATCACCGTCCCGCCATCCCAAATCTGCCAGCCGGTCAGGTTGATAGGAGTGCTGCCTCCGTTTCGCAGCGTTATGTACTCGTCATTGAGGTTGAGACGGTCGTCACCGGCTGCATCATAGTGCACGGCTGCCAGGAAGACGCCGCCGGGTTGTGCAGGGGTCATCCCGCTCCATATGCCGATCCTCTTTTGCATGGCGGCATGCTGCACGGCAAAATACCGCTCCTTCCGGGCAAAGGATTCAGCCGTGTACACCCGGGTCAGTCCCCGCGACAGGAGGAGTTCTCCGATGTCAGTACCGTTACCGGTGGAAAGATAGGCAAGGAGCCTGCCATACCGATCCCTTTCACCGGCCGCCCTGTCGGTGGTGACCGTCACCTCCCTTCCTGCCAGCTCACGGCGAAGGGCTAAGGAGGCCTCTTCTCCCCACCCTGCCAGCAGCAGGGGATCGGAGACTCCAGGGAAGGAACCGGGTTCGTTATCGTCCGGGGAGAGTTCAGGGGCATCGACGCCCAGGAGCCGGACTGTCTCCTGGTGCCCGTCCGGGAAAAGGATGCGGAGGGTGTCTCCATCGATGACGCGGATGACCTGTGCAGGATAGCCAATACCCGGCTCAAACTGCCTCGTATCCCCCCTGGTGTCTCCGATCTGGACCGTGCAGCCTGCCACCAGGGTAAGGACTGTAGCGAAGAAGGCAAGGACATTGAGAGGGGCCAGCCGGGACATCTTCCTCATCCCTTGGCGAGATGACCCGAAAAAACCGGAGCATCAGCCATGCTCTGGAATGGACCGAAATGACTTTGGTCTGCCGCTCTGATCCATCTTCGGACGTTGATCGGATGAAAGAGAAGGATACCGGGGATATCTACCAGGAATCGCTGGCCCTCCACGAGAAGTACCGGGGGAAGATCGAGATACGGCCCAAGGTGCCGGTCGGGACACGGCATGACCTGGCCATGGCCTACACGCCGGGTGTAGCGGAAGTCTGCCGGGCTATCCACCGCGACAGGGACCTTGCCTGGCGCTACACGCTGAAAGGAAACACCGTGGCCATCGTGAGTGATGGTTCGGCTGTGCTCGGCCTGGGAAACATCGGCGGTTATGCCGCCATCCCGGTCATGGAGGGAAAGGCGCTCCTCTTCAAGAAATTTGCCGGTATCGACGCCTTCCCCATCTGCTTTGAGAGCTACCACACCGATTTCGTCGACGAGGTGCGAAACATCGCCCCGGTCTTCGGCGGGATCAATCTCGAGGACATCGCTGCGCCGAAGTGTTTCGAGGTCGAGGAGGCCCTCCAGGACATCGGGATCCCGGTGATGCACGATGATCAGCATGGGACTGCCATAACCGTTCTCGCCGCCCTCCTGAATGCCTGCAGGGTAACCCGGAAGGATTTCGGGGACCTCCGGATCGTGGTCAGCGGAGCAGGGGCGGCAGGGTACGCCATCGTCCGCCTCCTGGGATGCATCGGTTATTCGCCGGATGTCTGCCAGAAGGTCAAGGACATCATCGTCTGCGATACGCAGGGCATCATCCACCGGGACCGGAAAGGGCTCTATGCCAACAAGTACAAGTTCATCCTCGCCGACGAGACCAATCACGGGGGGAGGACCGGCGTGCTGGCCGATGCCCTGGAGGGATCAGACGTCTTCATCGGGGTCTCGGCACCAGGCATCGTGACAGGGGAGATGATACGGTCCATGAACGACGAACCGATCGTCTTTGCCATGGCCAACCCTGTACCCGAGATTATGCCGGACGAGGCTGCGGCTGCCGGCGCGGCAGTGGTGGGCACCGGGAGGAGCGATTTCAAGAACCAGATCAACAATGCCCTGGCCTTTCCGGGTGTGTTCCGGGGGGCTCTCGATGCCCGGGCGGTCCGGATCAACGACGATATGAAGGTGGCCGCTGCCCATGCCCTTGCCGGGTATGTGGCCCGTCCGAACCGGGAGCACGTCATGCCCGCGGTGCTGGACCGGAAGGTGGTCAGGACTGTTGCCGAGGCAGTGCGAAAGGCGGCGGTTGCCTCGGGGACCGCCCGGGAGACCGGGTGAAAACCGGCAGCCTTCAAGCCTTTTACGATCAACTCTTCTTTTATGCCGGTCGTAACCATCACCATGTCCCGGGGAAAGACGTATGATCAGAAGAAGAAGCTCACCGAAGAGGTAACAAAGGCACTCATCTCCGCGCTCGGCGTACCGAGAGAGAGGGTCACTATCCTGATCCATGAACTGGAGAAAGAGAACATCGCTCTCCAGGGAACTCTCCTCACCGAGCAGAAATAGCCTGCCGGGTAATTTTCCTGATCAGGGAGCCGGGCTCCGGTCCTGTTCCCGGAGCTCACGGAGATACCTCTCCCGCCGGGTGACGTAGGGTCCGGGCTCCCTGCCGAAGGGCACGTACTCGGACACCTGCCACCCCTTTCCGGCAAGCTCGAGCTTGGTCTCGTTGGAGAGGCCCATCAGGAAGCCGAAGGTCAATTTCTCGCGGTGATCTTCCATCAGGGGGCAGACCTCCCGGATGACAAGAGGGTCGTGGGTGCCGATCTGAAAGGTGACACCGTAGCCGGCAGCCTCACGGACCAGGGAAAGAAGCCTTCTTTGAACCTCCCTGAAGTCCTCTGTGTCACCGCCGTAAGCCCCTTTGACGAACCGCGGGACTATGCCGTATGCCAGGAGAAGGCGGAGATCCCCGGGCGTCCTGTCGAGGGATGCCTGGAGTGCAAGGGTCACGGGAAGACCGCCCCCGGCACAGGCAGATGCGGCTTCGATGGCTGCCCCCACCAGGCCCCGGCCCTCCATATCGATCTCAAAACCCACCCCTGACATCTTTGCCTCACGGCAGAGCCTGGCGATCTCTTCCCGTGCAAGATCGCCGTCAAAGATGGCGCCCAGTGAGGAGAGCTTGACCGAGATCGATGCCCGGAGACTGCCGGCCTGGACGGCGGATATGGTCTCCCTGTAGGCCGTAACGACGGCGTTCACTTCTTCTGTCGTCTTAGAATACTCGTCAAGCACATGGAGCGTGCAGGAGATGTCCTGGTCATTTCGCATCCGGCACCGGGCGAGAGCCTGGTCGAGGCTGTCCAGTGTCCACCGGCCTATCCCTGTCATCTCCTGCACTGTCATGCCTTCCCTCCGGCTAACGGTTCTTCTGAAGAGGGCTTGAGCTCCGATCCGGTAAAAAATGACCGCCTGATCATATAACTCCCCTATTGCCCTCCCGGATCAGCGCTCAGAGCCAGGCTTTGCCTCCCGGCCGGATTGATATGACAACCATTACATACCTGTTCCTCGACCTTTTCCTGTATGCCGCAGAGAAGGTCGGAGCAGAGCGGGCAAAGAGAGGGGACCTATACGAGAATGGCACGGATGGAGACTGAAGCCTCATGAAGATCCAGAATTACCTGAAGGAATCCGGTGTCCTCTGGAATATCGGGATCATCGCGACCGCGGTCATTGCTCTCGGTGCAAACCTGGCCGGGCTCATATCCGGAATAACCATCGTACTCCCTCACCTCCTCTACATCCCTGTGGTTATTGCCTCCTACCG
>JAJRBS010000077.1 GCA_028679325.1 Methanoregulaceae archaeon
CCAGGTTATGCTGTCGACAAGGAAGGTCGTGTTCTGCAGATTGGTCACACTGTCCGGGACACAGGGCGGGTCTTGTGCAGTCCTCGCGGTAGTGTTCACCCAGGTCGTATTTGGAACACCATCGGACCCGACAGTCCGGGTGCTGAGAGTGTAGTTTGTATCCGGTGTCAGGCCCGTAGCCTGGAAATACCCGGTGCCTGCCGGAACGCTGGCCTCGAAAACTCCATTGAGATACACGCTGACGTTCTCGAAACAGTCGCTCTCAGGGTCCTCCCATTCCCAGGCCATGCAGTTCCTGAGGAAGGTAATATTGGTAAGATCGGTCACGCTGTCCGGGATGCAGCGAGGAACGGGGCTGGTCATTGCAGTATTGTTCACCCAGGTCGCATTGACCCCGCACCCGCCGACCGACCGGATGCCGATCGTGTAGTTCGTCGCCGGGGTCAACGCCATGGCCGTATAGGATTCGGTGCCCTTCGACACGTTGGCCGAGAAGGTACCATCGATATATACCATCACGTGGGTGAAACACTCCTCCTCCGGGTCATCCCACTCCCAGGCGATGAGATCCGGAACATAGGTCGTGTTGTGAAGGTCCGTGACCCCCGACGGGGGGGCCGCGGATGCTACGGAGAGAGTGGTAATACACAGAAGAAGGATTACCAGGTAAACTCTCCAAGTAAATCGGTTGAAACTTGGTCGTATCATTACTGCCACCTTTTTATGGCAGGGGGGTCGACCATTCGAAACTTAAACCTTTTGGTGATCCGGGGATCACATCCGGGGCACTGATGAGCCGGAAAGGAGAAAAAAGTTTCAAAGAGGCCCCCTCCTGGCGATCCGCGGATAATTCAGTCTCCTATCAACGTGCAGAAGTCCAGGGAGGCTGCTGTACGTGCCGGTTCTCAACCTTCGCTAGACTCGATCCCTGCCTCTCCACCATGCTGTTTTCACGCGGTGAGAAACGTTTTACGTCCGAATCGCCGAAACATGATCAGGAGATAGTCATGAAACAAAAATACCTCCCCCTCCTCTTCATGGTCCTCTGCGGGATGCTGGTTCTCGCTGCCGGGTGTATATCGCCCGTACAGAACGGAAATCACACCGCTACCCCCACGGCGACCGTCACACCTGTGGCCTCCGCCAGCGACGCCCTGAAAGACCTTGCCCTTTCCCCGCAGGATCTTCCCCCCGGCTACTCGCTCGTCTACCGGGGCGAAATGAGGCCGGGTGACCCGAACTGTACCGCACCCTCGGTCTGCTTCCTCCAGGGATACTTCATCTCGGCGAGCAATGGGACAGACAATACATCGACTGTCATCAACCAGGCGATCGTCATCTATAACGCGGACGCAACCCCGGCTACCCTGGGGCCGGTTCTCGCAGACCAGCTCCGGGATCTCTCAGGCAATCTCACACCCCTGCCGGATCCGGGTATCGGTGATGCCAGCGCGTTTTACCGGTATACCCGCGGAGAGAATGCCGAGGGATATATTCTCATCTTTGGAAAGGGGAACGTGTACGAGATCTTCATGATCTGGGGGCCCGATGCCTCCGAGAACATGGTCGTCGACCTGGCGAAGAAAGCGCTCGGCTGAGTACACTCTACTCGCGGAAGAGCCAGGGAGCTCTTCCGCCTGGACTTCATTTTTCATCCAATCTTCTGTGAGAACCCTCATTGCTCTATGTCGGCGGGAATTTCTCCCGATTTTATTGCTTCGGTGAAGACTCCGAAGTCCCGTTCCGTCTGGTCAGCATAGAGTCTCGCGAAGGTCCCGATGGCCTTGTCAAAGACATCCGACTTCCCGATGTAGCCCGTTATCGTGGCTGCATCACCTGACCGTGCATGCGCCCGGGCGAGGGTCCAGCCGCACACCTCGGCAAAGCGCGACAACATGACCGGCGTGATCATTTCGACATCGAAGGAGTATTTCATGTCCCGGAGCTGCCTGATATAGAACTGCCGGTGATCCTTCCCGGTGCCCGTTGTCCACCCGAGGAGCATGTCGCTTGCCGATTGCATCAGGCGCTGGCCGGTCACGATCCGTTCCCCGTGGTGCTTGAACTGGCTCGCTCCGGCATATGGTTCAAGGACCGAGGCTTTCGCCTCTTTTATCTGGAGTATGAGGGGGTCGTCCTCCTCTGCCATCATCAGGATAACGCCGCAGATCGTTCCGACGCTTCCGACCCCGACCACCTTGATGGCGATGTCTTCGAAACGGTACCTGTCCAGCAGGACACGGCGTTCGTACGGGAGGGTTTTCCGGTAGATCTCGAAGGTGTCGATCAATATTTCGGGTATTTTTAAATCGGCAGGGGGGTGGTAGATGAGGGGCGGCTGGTCGACGATGGCCCTCCTCCCGCCGATAACCTGGGTGATCTTCGGAAAGACCGACTCAGTCACGCTCGATCTTGCTTTCTCGGCCATCATCTGCCGACGGCGTTTTGCCTGTTCATCAGGGGCCGAAGCGATGATCGTATCCATGTCGAGCTTGGCATACCAGACGTCAAGCACGTTCATGGAAGCGAACCGGGCGATCGCGTCCCGGTACGCGGCGACACAGGTCCGGGTAACAGTCTTGCAGTCCTTCTCGGAATAACCGTTGTTCCGGGAGATAACGAAAAAACTGGCCGCAAGCCTTTTTATATCCCATTCGAACGGTGCAGGAAGTGTCTCGTCAAAATCATTGATGTCAAAGATAAGGATTCGTTCCGGTGTCGCGAAGAGACCGAAGTTCGAGAGGTGGCAGTCGCCGCAGGCCTGCACCCTGATATCAGGGGTGGGACTGGTGGCGATATCCATGGCCATGAGGGAGGCCGATCCCCGGAGGAAGGCAAAGGGGCTCTT
>JAJRBS010000145.1 GCA_028679325.1 Methanoregulaceae archaeon
TCATTGAAGAAAAATCCGGGTTTCGTTCTGTCCCCGTCAGGGATGACCTTGTTCCCGAAGGGCCAGGAGGAGCTGTCATTGAACGAGAACCGGGGCTTTGTGCCGTTCCAGCCCGGGAGGACGCGATCACCTGAGCCGGGCCTTACCGGCGTGTCGTTGAAGAAGTAGCGGGATCTCGTGTTGTTCCTGTCCGGCAGGACACGCTGGCTGAACCGTTCGTAGGCAGAGTCGTTGAAATCGAAGCGTGGGGTGGCGTTCCATTCCGGGCGGTCGCCAAACGGCCATGGCGCGAATTCGGGGGTCGTCCCATTCCAGTCCGGGAAGAGGTTGCCCGGGCCAGGCACCCATCCGTCGTCGGACATGGTCTTGTTCCAGTAATCGTCAAAGATGGCCGTGGCGCCCTGGACGAGGAGAACGCAGGCAAAGAGAAGAATGACAAGGGTGGTTTTCTTAAAATTCATTGTTTTATCGCCTTATGCTCTCAATAAACCGAAGACATGGTTAAAAAATAGGCGGATGACCGGAGTTCAATGGTCGTTCCCGGGAGTCGGCGGCCCCATGATTCCGGGACCGGCGATCACGGAGGGGGAACACCCAACTGTTTATATACTGCCCTGAAGCATTTATAAATATGAAGGTCAAGCCAGAGGACTCTCTCAAAATTGAAAATATCGTCGCCTCAGCGAAGGTGACAGATTACCTGGACCTCCCGGCCCTGGCATCCCAGATCAAGGATGCCGAATACAATAAAAAGAGGTTCCCGGGCGTGGTGATCAGGATGCAGGAGCCGAAGATCGCCGCCCTGGTCTTCGGGTCCGGCAAGGTGGTCCTGACCGGTGCAAAGAGCATCGAGAGCCTCTCTGAGGGTCTCGAGATCCTCGGGAACCTGCTCCGCGGGCTCAACATCGACATCCCGCAGAAACTAACCTACAAGATCCAGAACATCGTCACCTCGGCAGACCTCGGCTCAGGCATCAACCTGAACAAGATCGCCGTCGGTTTCAACCTGGAACGGATCGAGTACGAGCCCGAGCAGTTCCCGGGTCTGGTCTACCGCCTGGAGAGCCCGAAAGTGGTGGTCCTCCTCTTCGGCTCCGGGAAACTGATAATCACCGGCGGAAAGGAGCCGGAGGACGCCAAGAAAGCGGTCCAGAAGATCCTCAACGACCTGAAAAATCTCGGCCTGCTCTGAATACCCATACCTCTCTTTTACATCGCCACGGGATAATTCATAAAAATATTTTTATATATAAAATTCGTATGATAACGGTATCCCAAGGAGAAATGTGATGAGGCCCAAGAATGTCATGTATTTTACCGATGACGAGGAGGAACTCGCTAATCTCCTCGTCAGGGTCGGGCTCAAGAGGAACGTCGCCCGCGTGCTGGTGTACCTGTCCCACCACCCGGAGGCGACTTCGCGGGAGATCGAACGGGGGACCGATCTCCGCCAGCCTGAAGTGAGCCTGGCCATGGCGGCCATGATGGAGCAGGAGTGGGTGGAGAACCGCGAGGTAAAGGCCGAGAACAAGGGAAGGCCGGTGAAGATCTACCGCCTTTCCCAGCCGTTTTCCGAGATCGTGGATGGTATCGAGAAAGAGAAGCGGGAAGAAGCCAACACCCAGCTCTCCATCATCCAGAAGATCCGGGCATATATCCAATAAAAAAAACTCCTTTTCCGGTCCGACCGGAAAACCTGTTGAAGGCAGCCTTTTCTTATCTCGAATAGGACGGGCGGCCCGTACTTCACACCACTTTTTGCACCGGAGGATCCTACCGTTTCACCACCCGGCACCCCTGGTCCCCACCCAGGATGACCGTGGTCTTGTCAACAAACTCGCAGAAGAGGCCGCAGGAGAGCACCCCCGGCATCAGCGAGAGGAGGCCTTCTGTCTCTTCCGGGCTGGCCAGGCTCCCGAATGAACAATCGAGAATAAGGTTCCCGTTGTCGGTGATGACCGGTCCGTCCTTCCGAACGCCTACCCGGACGACAGGTTCCCCGCCGATCGACCGTATCCCGAGGATGACCGGTTGGAGCGCAAAGGGGATCACCTCGACAGGGACGGGGGCGTTCAGGGTGGTCACGAGCTTTGTCTCATCCGCCACGATGACCAGTTCCCGTGATGCGGCGGCCACCACCTTCTCGCGGGTCAGCGCAGCCCCCCGGCCCTTGATCAGCCGGAGACGGTCATCCACCTGGTCGGCTCCGTCTATCGCCATGTCCGGTTCCGGGTAGTCATCGAGCGTGGTGAGGGGGATTGCGAGCTCACGGGCCAGGCTCGCGGCCTGGAGCGAGGTGGGAATACCCTGGATGCGGAGCCCGTCCTGTATCCTTGCCGCCAGCCGCTCAAGGGCATAGGCAGTTGTGGAACCGGTCCCGAGACCGATGACCATGCCGTCCTCGACCAGGTCCGCGGCGCGGCAGCCGGCGCTCCGCTTCCGGTCTTTTTCGGTCATCGTCTCACTCCTCCCTTGCCTCCGGGGACCTTCCCGGCGAAGAGTCCCGCCAGGGCAGGCCCGGCAGAGGGGGCGGTGCAGTCGAGGGTGATGGGGGTAAGGGAGACGTTTCCCTTCCGAACAGCATGGACATCCGTCCCTTCCGGGGCATCCTCGATGAGCGGCCCATTGATCCAGAAGTAGGGCCGCCCCCGGGGGTCAAGCCGACGCTCGACCCCGGTCGAGAAGAGTTTCTCTGCGAGGCGGGTTACCTCGTATCCCCCTTTCAACCGGGAGGGGATATTGACGTTGATGACATCAGTGCCTTCCGGGAATGCCGAGCCAAGGAAGGTGCGGCAGATGTCAGTGACTACCCTCTTCGCCGCATCAAAGCTCTGGCCATGGAACCTCGGATCATCGAACTTGTCCCCCTGGTCTTCGACCTGTAAAGAGAAGGCGATGGCCGGTGTGCCCTGGTTGGCGGCCTCCAGCGCCGCCCCGACCGTGCCCGAGGTCATGATCGATTCGAAGGAGAGGTTCTCGCCGATGTTAATCCCGCTCACCACGAGATCCGGTTTCAGGGCCAGGGCATAGAGGCCGATGATCACCGAATCGGTCGGTTTCCCCCCCACCGCAAAGGCCTTCACCCCGTTGAGGGTGATCTCGCTCGCCCGGATCGGCTCAAAGATGGATATGGACCTTCCCACGGCGCTCTGCTGGGTCGCCGGGGCGACCACGGTGATATCGGCAAGGGGCGAGAGGGCCTCGTAGGCCGCCCAGAGCCCGGCGGAGTTGATACCATCGTCGTTGGTGAGCAGGATTCGCGCTTTCATCGTTACACAACCTTTGGGGCTCCGTGAGACAAATAACTGATCGATCGTCAGGGTAAAGTCCCTTGCAGCGCCATCCTTCTCCACACAGATGAAGATCCTCCTTGCGGAGTATACCGTGGCCAACGACCCGCTGCTCGCCCATGAAGGGGCAGCCATGCTGGCCGTTCTTGCCGGGAGTTTCGGGCGGTGCGGATACGAGGTCGTCAGCCCCGGTGGAGCAGACTTCCTGGCCGAAATCCGGAGGCTGGCACCGGAATGCGATGTCGGCCTGGTGATCGCCCCCGATCACCTCCTCTTCTCCTTCACGTCTGTTCTGGAGACACTGACCCACAACATCGGGTGCGGCGCCATGAACACCATGGTCTGCGCGGACAAGAGACTCGCGGCATCTATCCTTGCCCGCCATGGCATCCCTGTACCGGGCAGGGACCGAAAAGGCGGCCGCCGGGTCGTCAAGCCGGTGCTCGGGTGCGGGTCGCAGGGGGTGCGTCTTTCTGCCGATGAACCAGGGAAGGACGAACTTGCCGAGGCCTTCATCGAGGGGGAGCATTTGAGTGTCAGCATGGTGGGGAGCCGGGTGACCGGGAACACCTGCAGCTACTATTCCGGCGACCCTCCCCTGCTCCTCGCCGTCAACCGGCAGGAGATCACCATCGACAGCAAGGGCAGGTTCCATTACCTCGGGGGCGAGACCCCGATCCGGCACGAGCGCCAGGAGGAGATCGTCAGCACCGCAGCCTCCGCGCTCACTGTGCTCGGGTGCCAGGGATACACCGGCGTGGACATCGTGCTTGCCGACCGGCCTTACGTGGTCGATGTCAACCCGAGGATCACCACGAGCATCGTCGGCATAGTCGCCTGCATGGAGGAGGAGATCGCCGATGTGCTGGTGAAGGCCTCGCGGGGGGAGGGTCCTTCGGCCGTCCATCTCTCCGGGAGGGTGAGGTTCGATACCACGGGAAAGGTGGAGAGACTGTGATCGGGATCGATGTCGGCGGGGCAAACCTGAAGGTTGTCACCGGAGAAGGGACGAATGTCCACTACTGTCCGCTGTGGGAGGGAAACGATCTCGCCTCAGTCCTCAGGCGCTTTGCCGGTCCCGGGGAAGAAGCAGCAGTCGTCATGTCCGGAGAACTCGCCGACTGCTTTACGACCAGGATGGAAGGGATCCGGTTCATCGTCGATGCCGTCCGGGAGGCCTTCCCCGGTGCCCGGTTCTACGGCACCGATGCCCGGTTCCATGATCACGCCGTGCCGGAACTCGCCTCCGCGAACTGGCTGGCCTCAGCCGACTTCCTGATGGACCTCTACCCGGGGGCGCTCCTGGTCGACTTCGGGAGCACCACCACGGATATCATCCCGCTCTGCGGTGTTCCGCCCCTGGAAGGGATGACTGATCTCTCCCGGCTCCAGCAGGGGTATCTCGTTTACACCGGTCTCCTGCGGACCACGGTCCCAGCCCTCATCCGCTCTGTTCCCCTCTGCGGGATCCCGACCCCGGTCTGCCCTGAATATTTCGCCTGTAGCGGAGACGCTCACCTCGTCCTTGGCCATATCGGAGAGGAGGAGTTTACAACCGAGTCTCCCGACCGGAAAGGGAAAGACCGGACCTCGTGCCTGCGGAGGCTTTCACGGGCGGTCTGCGCCGACCTTGAAGAGATCGGCGAGGAGGGAGCCCTGGCGGTTGCGGAGGAGTTCTGGCAGGCCCAGCGGTCTCTCATCTGCCGGACGGTTCAGCGGGTGAAAGACCGGGCGGGAGCGTCGCAGATCCTGTGTGCCGGGACCGGGGGGCCGCTCCTCTCCCCGATCCTGGGAGGAGATGACCTCCGGAAATCCCTCGGGCCCGCTGCCGATGCCCTGCCGGCGTCCGCTGTCAGGGAGGTGGGCTTACGAGACCCTGGCAGCTGGCTCTGATCCTGCTCGCGGCCTCTGTCGCGGTCACTGTCGTCCTCTACAGCCTGGGCCTCCCGTTCTTCTTCGTCTTCCTCTTCATCCCCCTCATCCCCTTCTTCCCGCGGGAGAGGAGGGTGAAGCGGTGCCCTCTCTGCGGCTACGAGACCGCCGATGAAAGGACGGCCTTCTGCCCATACGACGGGAGCCGTTTAGAGGTCGCGGACACCGATCATGGAAAGTGAGATCACCGAGCGGGGGAGGACCAGCCCGAACATCTCGGTGACCGGGATGTCGCCGAAGTCCCGCGCCGCGAGGTTCCTGACCGTGCCCCTGTCCACCACGATGCCGAGGGCTTCGAGAAGGGCTACCGTCTTTCCCGGGGTGCGGGTCCGGGACAGGACCACGCAGAGATCGACCACCGGCGACCCTGTCCGGGTGTCAGGGTAAAAGGGGGCTTTTGCCGGTGATATGACCCCGCAGGCCCTGCACCGGAACCTCCGCACGATGACACGGATCTCTCTCTCCTTCCCTTCATCGAGAAGGGTGGCGAAGTTTCGTTCCTTCCGGTCATATCCCGCCAGCTCACCGCCGCATTCCGGGCAGGACTCGAGCACCGGGAACTCCTTTCCTTCCACGGCCAGAAATCCGCTCTGGACCAGTGCCTGGAGCATGGGCGGGACCTTCACCGGGCGCATGGCGTGCGCACCTCCTTTCTGCCCACGGGATCCTTTTTTATTCCGGTGTTCTGCCAATCCTTTGCAGTATACACCTTCATTTTCTTACACCGGCCGATGGCCGCTGGTAATTCACCCACCAATAATAATCAATTTGGACGATGTTAATCATTACTGTTAAATACGGTTCTGGAGAGAGATCTCTGTATCCGAGGTTTTACCATGGACGTAAAGTATGTACAGACGACCTGTCCCTATTGCGGGACCGGTTGCGGTTTCAACCTTGTCGTGAAGGACAAGAAGGTTGTCGGTGTGGCGCCGTGGCACCGGAACCCCATCAACCAGGGCAAATTGTGCCCGAAGGGGAACTATGCCTGGGAGTTCGTCAATTCGCCCGACCGGCTTACGAAGCCGCTCATCAAGAAGGACGGCAAGCTCGTCGAGGCGAGCTGGGACGAGGCCATCAAGCTGGTAGCCACCAAGCTGAAGGGCTACAAGCCCGACGAGGTCGGTTTCTTCTCGTCGGCCCGTGTCTCGAACGAGGAGAACTACCTGGTAGCGAAGTTCGCCCGCGTCGCGGTCAAGACCCCGCACATCGACCACTGCGCGAGGCTTTGCCATGCGAGTACCGTTGCCGGACTCGCCGCCGTGTTCGGGTCCGGTGCGATGACCAACTCCATTGGTGACATCGCCGACTCGAAGTGCGTCTTTGTTATCGGGTCGAACACCCTCGAACAGCACCCGCTGATCGGGCGGAACATGATGATCGCGAAGTCGAGAGGTGCGAAGATGATCGTTGCCGACCCGCGGTTCACGCCGACGGCAAAACAGGCCGACCTGTACCTGCCGTTCTACTCGGGGACCGATGTCCAGATCTTCAACGGCATGATGCACCAGATCATCAAGAACGGCTGGGAGGACAAGGAGTTCGTCGAGAAGAGGACCAAGGACTTCGACAAGCTCAAAGCACTGGTCATGCAGGATAAGTACAACCTGGAGAACACCGCCAAGATCAGCGGTATCCCGGCTGACAGGATCCTGAAAGCATCCGAATGGTTCGCCAAGGCCGAGTCTGCCTGCATCAACTACTCGATGGGCATCACCCAGCACTCCACCGGTGTCGACAACGTCAAGTCGATCGCCAACCTGCAGATGCTCACCGGCAATCTCGGAAGGCCGGGCACGGGTGTGAATGCTCTCCGTGGCCAGAATAACGTGCAGGGCGCCTGCGACATGGGATGCCTGCCGAACGTGTACTCCGGCTACCAGCAGGTCATCAACGAGGAGATGCAGAAGAAGATGAAGACCGCCTGGGGCGTCGACACTATCGCCGAGGGCAAGGTCGGGTACACCGTCACCGACATGATCAACGTCGCTGCCGACAAGCCCGGGACCCTCAAGTGCCTGTACATCGTGGGCGAGAACCCGATGCTCTCTGACCCGGACCTCCACCACGTCAAGAAGGCCTTCGACAACCTCGAGTTCGTCATCGTCCAGGACATCTTCCCGACCGAGACCGCCATGGAAGCAGACGTGGTCCTGCCCGGCTGCTGCTACGCCGAGAAGGACGGCACCCAGTCCAACACCGAGCGCCGTGTCCAGAAGTGGCGGAAGGCCCAGGACCCGCCCGGCGAGGCTCGCCTCGACTGGCAGATCATCTGCGATATCGCCAAGGCCATGGGATACGAGAAGCAGTTCTCGTTCAAGAGCGCAGAGGAGATCTTCGAAGAGATCCGGAAGGTCACACCGTCCTACGCCGGTATCACCTACGCCCGGCTGGACAAGGCCGATGCCATTCACTGGCCCTGCCCGACAACCGATCACCCGGGAACACCGATCCTCCACAAGGAGAAGTTCGCCACCCCCGACGGGCTCGGTATCCTGACCGCTATCGAGTTCAAGTACCCGGCTGAAGTTCCCGACGCCGAGTACCCGCTCATCCTCTCCACCGGCCGCTGCCTCTGGCAGTTCCACACCGGTTCGATGACCCGCCGTTCCGAAGACCTCGAGCGCGAGGCTCCCACCGGCTGGGTCGAGATCTGCCCCGACGACGCCAAGGCGCTCGGGATCGTCAACGGCGAGAAGGTCAAAGCTGTCTCCCGCCGCGGACAGATCGAGATCACCGCCAAGGTCACCGAGGATATCAAGAAGGGCGAGGTCTT
>JAJRBS010000180.1 GCA_028679325.1 Methanoregulaceae archaeon
TCCCATAAAACAGGAATATCTGACGGCTCTGGACTACCTGCGGCTCACCTGCGTCGATATTATAAGCGCTTCGCATGCAAATACAGCCGATGAAGCCCAGGAGTTCATAAATTCAGCAACGGGAAATCTGAAAGAAGCCAACCTTCATATGGTTTGGGTAAGGCAGAAGATGCCTTCCTGAAATATCCGAAAAATGAAATGCCCCGGCCTTGCTCTGGTTGACACGGGAAATTACTCTTTATATTTCTGATCGGTGGAACACAGGAACTCTACCGATCCGTTAGTATCGCCGCAGCGCGTCATATCAGATGAGAGCAGGATATAATCCGACTCTTGCCAAACAGGCAATCATGGCTTGCCGACAGGGAGATAGATTCCCTTAATATCGGTGAGACGAGAAAAACATATGATCGAATGCTCGCCTGCGACCTGCATGTCCATACCCGATATTCCCGCGACGGCGAGAGCGGTATAGAGGAGATCATCAGGAGGGCAGAAGCTGCAGGGCTTGACGCTATCGCCATTACCGACCATGATACTGTTGAGGGGGCCATTGCCGCAAAATCTATCCCGACGCGACTGGTCATCATTCCCGGAATCGAGGTATCGACTCGCCAGGGACACCTCATTGCTCTCGGTGTCACCGAAAAGATACCCTCCGGACTCGACGTCATGGAGACCATCCGTCTGGCCCGCCAGGGCGGGGCCCTCCTCATCCTCCCCCATCCCTACCACATGTGGCGCCATGGGGTAGCCAGGAAACTCAGGTCAGCACTGTATGCTGTTGACGCAATCGAGGTCTTCAACAGCAGGTATATCGTGGGCTCAGCGAACCTCAAGGCGGCGAAAATGGCCCGTCGCATCGGGAAACCCTGCGTTGGAGGATCAGATGCCCACCATGCCCGGTACATCGGTTTTGGAAGGACATGGGTTGAGGCCGACCGGAATGTCGAGTCCATCCTGTCCGCAATCCGTTGCGGCAGGACAACTGCCGGGGGAAAGATGACACCACTCCCGGGTTATACCCGCCAGTCTCTCCGGAGCACCTGGAGGAAATTCAAGAGAAGGATGTATCACCGGTGAGGCTCGCCTTCCGGACGGGTTATATCGGCGATCATTTCCTCGGTTCCCAGATGCAGGAGGACGATAGGACTGTCGAGGGCGAGTTTGTTTCTGCCTGCGTGCGGTCAAAGATATTCTCCAATCACCGGGAGGCACGGTTCCTTGCAGCAGGGCGGACCGACCGTGGTGTCCACGCCCGCGGGCAGGTGTTTGCCCTGTCAACAGAAGTCCCGGAGAGGGCCATAGCCGTCCTCAACTGGCAGCTCCCGAAAGATATCTGGGTAACCGGTTTTTCCGTGGTGGATGACGCCTTTAACCCGAGATTTCGTGCTATCCGACGGACTTACCGGTATTACTTCGGCCAGAGAGATCTGGATTGTGAGAGTATGGCAGAGGCTTCATCCCTCTTCTGCGGGTGCCATGACTTCAGCTCCTTCGCACGGGTCGAGAACAAGGATCCTTCCAGGAATGTTCTTGAGGCACGGGTCTTTCCCGACGGGGATCTGATCTGTTTTGAGGTAAGCGCCGAGAGCTTTCTCTGGCACATGGTCAGATACATGGCTGCAGCACTCCTCCTGATCGGCATCGGGGAATGGACACTTGAGGATATCCAGGAGCGGCTGAACGAAGGAAGGATACGGCCGCTCTCTCCCGCTCCTCCCCGCCACCTGGTCCTCTGGGACGTGGACTGCGGTCTCGCCTTTTCTCCGCTCCCTGCCGGCAGGTCAGCAGATCTGGTGAGGGACCACCGGGACGACCATGCTGTGATGGCACGGATCTGCGAACTCCTGGGGGAGGATTTACGGGGAACATTCCTGCGAAAAAAGCCAGCTCCGTTGACGAATTCCTGATCCCTGTTCAGCTATTCCTCCAAATTTCATCCAAGACAGCGGGTGAGACCTCACCAGGACAGTGAACCAGGGTTCCCTTTTTTCCTGGCCTCCGTCGTCCTGAAGGAAGGCTCCGGGAGCCAGTATCTTGATGATGGGCCGGAAACAATACGGCTGTACGAAAATGGCAGAATTCATCTGCACCCGGTGTGGGAAGTGCTGCATCAGCCTCGGACGGAATATCAGGATAGAACGAAGCCTCTCACCGGTTCAGCACTACTGCCGTATGGGAATTTCCGGGGATATCGTCATGGTGACTTTACCTCCTGAACACCGCGATCTTTATGCCTCCGGGGAAAGTGACCCCGGATGGTGCCCTTTCCTGCGAAGAGGTCACGGCGATATCTTCACGTGTACTGTCTATGGTTCCCGGCCAGGAATCTGCAGAGAATTCCGGTGCAGGACAATGACCATTCTTGACCGTGAGGGGCGGGAGGTCGGACAAGTCACAGGACGATCATCGTTGAAGACGTCGGATATGGCTCTGGAAGCGCTCTGGAAGGGGCTGCAGGGATCATCCCCTGAAGAGAGAATCCGGGAACTCTCCCGTCATGGTTACCATGCCGAACCCTTCTCGTGATGCACGTGAGAATCATTCTTCTTTATGGTGAGACGGACCAACCGGAAGAGCGTGTCCTGATATGACCGAGATCCCCCGCGAGGAGTTTGTCCTGAAGTGTACCTCGGCCTGTGCGGGTTGCCCTTCGTCGCTGGCACTCCGCTACGTGCTCAAGGCGGCCGGGCATGATACCGTCCTGGTCGTACCGGCCTGCTGTACAAGCGTCATCCAGGGGATCTTCCCCTTCACCTCCCTGAACGTCACCGTCTACAACATCGCTTTCGCCGCGGCAGCCGCCTGCGCTTCAGGGATGAGCGAGGCCTTCCGGAAGGCAGGGAAAAAGACCAGCGTCATCGTGTATGCCGGGGACGGGGGCACAGTGGACATCGGTCTCCAGGGCCTCTCGGCTGCCCTGGAACGGGAGGAGGACTTCCTGTACGTCTGCTATGACAACGAGGCCTACTCCAATACGGGAATGCAGCGGTCCGGCGCGACGCCGTACGGGGCCCGTACCACAACCACACCGGCGGGTAAGACCCATCCGAAGAAGGACCTGGACGGTATCGTCGCCGCCCACAACCCGCCCTACATGGCCACGACCTGTGTGGCCTACCCCCAGGATGTCTTCCGGAAGGTGCAGAAAGCCCTCTCCATCCGCGGTCCAAGCTTCATCCACCTGCTCGCCCCCTGCCCGACAAGCTGGAGGTTCTCCCCGGACCTGACCATCGAGATGGGAAAACGCGCCATCAGGTCCGGTATGTGGATCCTGTATGAGAGGGAATTTGGGAAAGTGACCATCAACAGTGTCTCGAAGGCAGCACTGAAGAATCCCCTGCCCCTTGAGGATTACCTCTCTCCCCAGGGACGATTTTCTGGCATCGGCCAGAGGGAGAAAGATATCCTCATTTCCCAGGCGCGGAAGATGGCGAAACGCCTTATACACGAAGAGGAAGGGGTATGCTGACCATTGCCACCGGCAACAAGGCCGTTGCCGCAGCTGTCAAGGAGCTCAGGCCTGCGGTCATCGCTGCCTATCCCATCACGCCGCAGACAGAGATCGTGGAGCAGATAGCTGCCTGGGTGGCAGCGGGAGAACTTGACAGCAGCTACATCCCGGTTGAGAGCGAGCACTCGGCCATGGCCGCCTGCATCGGGGCAAGCGTCACCGGTGCAAGGACTTTTACGGCGACGAGCTCCCAGGGTCTTGCCTACATGCACGAGATGGTCAACTGGGCGGCGGGAGCACGGCTCCCGATCGTCATGGCCAATGTGAACAGGGCGCTCGCCCCGGGATGGAACATCTGGGCAGAGCACACCGATGCCTTCCAGGAACGGGACACCGGATGGCTCCAGGTCTATGTGGGCACGGTCCAGGAAGCCTACGACACAGTTGTCATGGCCTATCGGATAGCTGAGCACGAAGAGGTGCTCCTCCCGGTCATGGTCAACCTCGACGGCTTCCTCTTGTCCCACAGCACGCAGTCACTCGAGACCGACAGTCCGGGTGACTTTGTCCCTCCCTTCCGGCTCCCCCACGCCATTGATGTTGCCCATCCAGCCGGCTACGGCACCCTGACCGGTCCGGATGATTACTTCAGGTTCCGGTGGGACATCGAGCGCTCGATGCGGAATTCGTCCCGGGTCATAAGGGAGACCGAACAGGACTTTTCCCGGCGTTTCGGAAGAACCTACGCGCCGGTCGAGGAATACCGTGCCGATGACGCCGACGTGGTTGTCATCGCCGTTGGCACGCTCGGGAAAGAGGCTGAGGTGGCAGTCGATCTGCTCCGCCGGGAGGGGATCAGGGCCGGCTCCCTCCGGATCCGGTGGTTCCGCCCCTTCCCTGACCTCGACCTGTCAGGAAGGGAGCTCGTGGTCATCGACCGGGACTACTCGTTCGGGTTTTCCGGCATCCTGGCCGGGAGTCTGCGGGCACGAACCCGGGCTGATCCCTACAGTGTTATCGCCGGGCTCGGTGGGCAGGAAGTAACCTACGATGATATCGCCGGTTTCGTCAGGGGACGTGAACCGGGAAGAGAGCTCTGGTTCGGGGTAGACCGGAATGTATGAGATCAGGATCCATTCACGTGGCGGCGAGGGTGGTGTCACCGCCGCCCGGCTTCTTGCCCTCGCAGCGTTCAGGGACGGTAAGTACGCCACCGCCTGTCCGCTGTACGGAGCAGAGCGGAGGGGCGCACCCGTTGTATCCTATGTCCGGATCGACGATCACCCTATCCGGATCTACAGCCAGATACGAAACCCGGACCTGGTGGTTGTGCTCGATACAGGTGTCATGGAAGCCGTCGATGTCCTGCACGGCCTGAAACCGGGTGGATGGGTTTTGATCAATGCTCCGAAGGCTGAAGAGATTCCTGGCCATCGATCGTATCCTGTTGATCTCACCGGGATTGCCCTATCCCTTGGGCTGGTGATCGCGGGAAGCCCGGTCCTCGACACCCCTGTCCTCGGTGCGCTCGCAAAGATGGGCATTATTTCACTGGAATCTGCAAAAGCTGCTATTACGGAGATGTTCTCTGATGAACGAAACGTCAGGGCCGCCGAAGCAGCTTACCAGGAGCTTCTGCCATGAGCACGGCACCGGCCATGAGCAGGCCGAAGCAGGGGGCTTCGGGAAAGACCGGGGCCTGGAGAATATTCCGGCCCCGGATCGACAAGGATGCCTGTAATGCCTGTGGCCTCTGTGCCCTCTCCTGCCCGGACGCGGCCATTGGCGAAGACCTGGAGATCGATCTCGAGTACTGCAAGGGCTGCGGGATCTGTGCCCATGAATGCCCGAAGAAGGCGATTAGCATGAAACGGGAAGAAAAATAGTATTCCCGGAACTACCGTTCAGGAAGGCGGGTTTATTATCGGCATGCCTCGTCTTCGGTATCGATCGGACACTGCCCCATGTACTCGAGGTCAAACTTGTAGAAGTGCGTGAACCCGCAGTTACGGCATCGGACCGTGAAGTGGTTACAGCCGATGAACATATCGTGGGGACCCGTGACCCGGCAGTTACGGCAGCTGGCCGGGACCACCATCTCCCAGGTATCATAACACCCGATGGGAGTATACCTTCCCTCGCGGGCGACTTCCTCCACCCGCGGGATAAAAATCCGGGTTGCGCCGCAGTTCTCACACATGACCTGTGCCCGGTAGGGCACCGCCTTGATGACCTGGTCTGCTTCCTTTCCGCAATGGTAACAGGAGGTCCGGTACCTGGTGAAGATGAACCGGTCGATCATGTATGACTATTTCGATACCGGCTATAAGAAATGAGTCGTTTGCGTAAAAAAAGTGAAAAAGGGTTCCTGAGGGGATCGGGCGATCAGTAGTCGCCCATCCCACCCATGCCACCCATGCCGCCCATGCCCTCCATGCCTCCCGGAGGCATTCCGCCCGGTGGGGCAGCGCTCTTTGACGCGGCGATTACGTCATCGATGCGGAGGATCATTATCGCGGCTTCAGCCGCACTAGAGATGGCCTGGGTCTTGACCCGGAGGGGCTCGACCACGCCGGACTTGAGCATATCCTCGGCCTTCCCTTCAAACACGTTCAGGCCGACGGTCTTCTTTCCTTTCTCGTGGGCCGCGCGGAGCTCGACCAGCATATCGATGGGATCGAGTCCGGCGTTCTCTGCAAGAGTCCTCGGAATGGTCTCAAGGGCAATCGCGAAAGCCTCGATGGCCAGCTGGGCCCGCCCGCCCACACTTGAGGCGTATTCGCGGAGGCGGAGCGAGAGTTCGATCTCAGGGGATCCACCACCGGCTACTATCTTCTTGTCTTCGAAAACCACGCCGACAACCCGGAGTGCGTCTTCGACGGCACGCTCGATCTCATCGACCACATGCTCGGTGCCGCCGCGGACGATCAGAGAGACCGCCTTCGGGTTTTTGCACTCTACGACGAAGATCATCTCTTCTCCGGAGACTTTCTTCTCTTCAACCAGCCCGGCGAATCCGAGTTCCTCGCGGCTGATGGCATCGATGGAAGAGATCAGACTGCCGCCCGTAGCGCGTGCAAGCTTCTCCATGTCGCTCTTCTTAACCCTGCGGGTGGCAAAGATTCCGGCCTTGGCCAGGTAGTGCTGGGCGATGTCGTCAATGCCTTTCTGACAGAAGAGGACCGTTGCTCCGGAAGCGACGATCTTGTCGACGATGTTCTTGATCATGCGCTCTTCTTCGTCAAGGAAGGCCTGGAGTTGATCGGGACTGGTGATGTTGATCTCAGCGTCGACCTCGGTCTTCTTGAACTCCACCGCGGCGTTGAGCAGCAGGATCTTCGCGTTCGTCACCTTCTTCGGCATGGCCGGGTGGACCCGCTCCTTGTCGATGAGGACGCCCTCCACGATCTCGGAGTTGTCGATCGAACCGCCGACCTTCTTCTCGACCTTGATGTTGTCCTTGTCGACCGTTCCATCCTCATCAGCGACCATCATGACTGCCTTGACCACGAGGTCACAGAGCTTCTCCTTGGAGGCCTCCGCACCCTTCCCGGTCATGGCTGTCTCGGCGATCTTTTTCAGCATTGCTGAATCCGTCGCCTTGATGGTAATGGCGATCGCCTGCAGGATCTCCTGGGCCTTCTCGGCTGCCTGGCGGTATCCCTGGGCAATGACTGTGGGATGTACGTCCTGTTCGAGCAGGTCTTCTGCTCTCTTCAGGAGCTCCCCGGCAATGACCACGGCTGTCGTTGTCCCATCTCCGACCTCGTCGTCCTGGGTCTTGGCGATCTCCACCATCATCTTGGCTGCCGGGTGCTCGATATCCATCTCTTTCAGGATAGTCACACCGTCATTGGTGATCACGACATCCCCGATGGTATCGACGAGCATCTTGTCCATGCCCTTCGGGCCGAGCGTCGTTCTCACCGCGGCGGCTACTGCCTTGGCAGCGGTAATATTCATGCCCTGTGCATCGCGTCCACGTGTCCGTGAACTGCCTTCTTTCAGGATAAGAATTGGTTGTCCTCCAAGCTGCTGTGCCATAGATATTCACCACTTGTAGCGATAAAATTGGTTTGTGGTTCTATATAAAAATTATGACTTGTCTATCATATCGATGAGTTCTTCACCGTCTGCAAGTGACTGGAGCTGTTCCTCTCCAATGACGAGCGTGCTCCCGATCCTCTTCTGCTTGGAGTAGTCGGTGAGGACGCACATGGCATGGGTTCCGGTGACCTGCGAGATATTTCCGATAAGAGCGGCACGCTTGACAACCTTCTGCGATGTTCCGTATCCGGCCAGTATGGTATGGTCAGAGAACTCGATCAGCGCCTGGAATGGGGCCCGGTGCATGGTGTGGAGTTTCATGCCTATCTTTTCAAGGAAGTTCATGGGAACCTTCCCTTCAGCTTCCGGCTCCTCCTCGAAATGTGACTCGTACCTGAGGAGGTCGATGGACATGACCATGGCTGCGTCGAAGATCTTCTCGATCTTCAACGCGATATCGAGCGTTGTTCCCATCCCGCTCTCGTACTTGCTGATGGTCCTCCGGGAGACCCCGAGGAGGGTACCGAGGTCGCCGAGCGAAAGGTTCCTCCTCTCCCGTTCGCCCCGCAGAGATGGACCATTGATGTTGACGTAAAGACCTCCGGGAGAGGCATAGACAAGCGGCGGGATCTGGTCAACGAAGGCATCGTACAGGGTCGATACCGAGACCGCATAGATGCCGTACCGCAGGTATGCGGCACCCCGCTCCAGTTCCGCGTCCCTGGCCCTTTCCCCGACAATGAGGGGTGCCCCCTTCAGGTACCGGGATATGTGATCCATGTCCCGGGCGGTCTCCTCGCTGACACTATCGATATGGGAGACGACCTTGATGATGAGGAGGGTCTCGTGCTTCCTGGCAATGAGGTCGAAACTCCGGGGCCTCATGGAAAAACGTTCTGAAACCCTGAATCCTCCCATCAGGAGAACGGAAACTACCATCTGGAGGAGGCGATCCTGCGACATGTCCCTTTGAGAATGGATATAGTCTGAAAGAGTATAAATAGTAGTGCAAAATGCGCATAGGCATCGACGATACGGATTCACCGGCAGGAATGTGCACCACATACCTCGGGGCGGTCCTGGCCGCCCGGCTCCGGGATGAGGGTATGCTGGTAGACCGCGCCCTGCTGGTGAGGCTGAATCCGAATGTCATCTGGAAAACCCGGGGGAACGCTGCAATCTGCCTCGAGGCTTCCGGGGATGCAGAAACGGCCTTCGCCGTAGCCTGCCGGACTGTTGAGGAGCTCGCAGACTTCTCGTGTGATATGACCAATCCGGGTGTCGTGGTGTCACAGTCACCTCTCCCGGTAGAGTTCTACAGGAAAGCCGTACAGGGTTTTTGTGAGACGGCAGAGGCGCTGGCTATTCTTGCGCAGGAAGGGGTTCTGTTCAGGGGCTACAAGAACTGCCGGGGGCTTATCGGAGCTACGGCGGCTGTCGCAAGTTCCTTTGATGACAGCACCTGGGAACTCCTGGCCTACCGGGACCCCTCGCTCAGAGACACCCCCCGAACGGTGGACAAAGAAAGTTTCTTTGTTTCGGAGCAGGCCACCTTCCCGCATACCTGGGACACAGTGGACACCGTCAACGGCGTGGTGGTTTGCGTCCCTCATACTCCCGATCCAGTCCTCTTCGGTATCCGCGGTGAATCACCTTCCTGGGTCCGGAAGGCACGCGATCTCATATCCTCCGAGAGGCCTCTCCTCGAGCAACTTTTCCTGACCAACCAGGGAACGGATGCCCACCTCATGCCGGGCAGTATTGGTCACCTGCGTGAGGGGTGTTCCTACCTCGTTCCCGGCAGGGTGGCGTCCTGCCCGGTCACAGGCCGGGGAGGGCATGTGTCATTCCTCATTTCCGAAGGAGCGGAAACAGTCCGCTGCATGGCCTACGAACCGACAAAAGGTTTCAGGGACATTGTGCGCAAGCTTCTACCGGGAGATATTCTCATCGTTGCCGGAAGCTACAAGCAGGGAACGATCAATCTTGAGAAACTTTTCGTGCGATCAGCTCCCGATCATGTCAGGGAACGGGCCCCGCTCTGCCCGGTCTGCGGAAAGAGGGTGACCAGCGCCGGGCGGAACAAGGGATTCAAATGCCGTTCCTGCAGCAGCCGATCACACCTCCCTGAGCGGACGACGATCAGTCGCTCACTTCAGCCAGGGTGGTACGAGGTCCCGCCAACAGCCCGGAGGCACCTGGCAAAACCACTCTGCAGAGGGTCACCACCCGTGGAGTCGCACATATAATCTTACCGGGGGACACAGTACAAGGGATGAAGTGCAGGGAGACTGTTGAACAGGTGGTGATACGGCCGGGAATGAGCGTGGACCAGCTCGTCCGGGAGCTCTCGCGGGCCGGTGCCTATAATGGGGGGGCTCTGGCGCGGGCGGCTGATCTCTGCGAGGAGATGTTCCGGGATAAGGGGGCGACCCGGTTCCTCGGCCTCGCGGGGGCCATGGTCCCGGCCGGCATGGGGGGGCTTGTGTCCGACCTCGTGGAACACCGGTATATCGATGTCCTGGTCAGCACCGGTGCGAATCTGACCCACGATATCATCGAGGCTATCGGATGCCGGCACTACCATGGCTCTTCCTGCTGTTCTGATATCGAGCTCCGCCGGGAGGAGATCAACAGGATTTACGACGTGTACCTCCCCAACGAGGCTTTCGCCCGGTTCGAAGAGTTCATGCAGGAATCCCTGTCTTCCCTTGACCCTGCGAAGAGCTACCCGATAACAGATCTCCTTTCCCATCTCGGCAGCCGGCTCGACAGCGGCATACTGGCCGCGGCAGTCCGGAAGGGGGTGCCGGTGTACTGCCCTGCCGTGGCAGACTCCATGATCGGCCTCCAGTGCTGGCTGTACTCCCAGACAGGCAGGATAAACGTCGACGCCTTTGCCGATATGAAGTCGCTCCTCGGCCTCTGCTTCTCTGCCGAACGGGCCGGGGCGCTCCTCATCGGAGGCGGCGTCCCCAAGAACTTCATCCTCCAGAGCATGCTCATGACGCCGAACGGCTTCACCTACGCAATACAGCTGACCGGCGACCGTCCTGACCTTGGCGGGCTTTCCGGAGCGACTCTCGAAGAGGCACGTTCCTGGGGAAAGATCACAGAGCAGGCAGAAGCTGTTACCGTCTATGGTGACGCCACCGTCACCCTGCCTGTTCTCATTGCGGCAGTCCGCGAGAGGCTTGAGACATGACCGACCTGATCCTCGCTCTCGATGTCACGGGACGGGACGATGCCCTGCGCATTGCCGGTCAATGCGCACCCTTCATCGATGCCGTCAAACTGGGATACCCGATCATCCTCGCACAGGGGCTCTCCTTTGCCGGCGAGATGGCAGCTCTCGGTCTCCCCCTCATCGCAGATTTCAAGGTCGCCGATATACCCAGCACCAACCGCTTGATCGTCGAACAGGTCTTTGCCCACGGTTTCTCCGCCGTTATCTGCCATGGTTTCTGCGGAAGCGACTCGGTCGCAGCCTGCGTCGACATTGCCCATGAGAACAGGGGAGAGTGCTACGTTGTTGCCGAAATGAGCCATCCCGGCGCCGAAGAATTCTTCCACGGAGGAGCTGCGGAGAAGATCGCTGCCCTCGCGCGTGAAAGTGGTGCCGATGGTATCATTGCTCCTGCGACGCGCCCCGACCGGGTGATGCTGCTCCGGGAGATAGTCGGAAAGAAGAAGATCTATTCCCCGGGAATCGGAGCGCAGGGGGGGACATTTGAACCCCTTGCCGGGATTGTCGATGGGATTATCGTTGGGCGACAGATCTACGGGGCACCGGATCCTGCCGCTGCTGCCGCCCGTTTTCACTCCATCCGCCGATGATGAAAAGCCGGAACTGACCTGGTGATGAACCCTATGAGTCGACTGAGGCGGAAATGGACCTTTTCCGACCCCTTCTAAAACTTTAAATCGGAAATAGACTATGATACTGTATGCAATGGAGCGAAGAAGATAAGAATCTCGCCAAAAAATACAAAAAACTCGCGGATATCCCGGGCCCTGACCGGAGATACAAGTGTCACACCTGTCACCTTATTGTCGATGAGATCCCCTGCCCCCGGTGTGGTGAAGAGCACCTGGCGATCATGTGCCCCCTCGATCACTGTCACTGTTCTCACGAGATCATCTCCGGAATAGAATACTGCCCGCTCTGTGGAGACCCGGTGTGTCCCGAGTGCGGGAGCCATGACGTGGTCCAGATCAGCAGGGTGACCGGCTACCTGCAGGAAGTCTCGGGGTGGAATGCCGGCAAACAGCAGGAACTCAAGGACAGGATCAGATACACGGTCGCATGAGGTATTACCTTCGGCGAAATACCCTCTTTATCAGGGGATCCTTCCAGGCAGTCAGTTCCGGGGCGAGGGGGGGGATCGGGCCGGCTGCCACACTTGTGCTCCACGCCGTCCAGATTGGAGAAGATACGGAAGGAGTCCTTGAGAACGAGATAGCCCGTGAAGGCCTGCCGAAGGATTTCTTCGGGCTGCCGGTCGGTGTGCCGATAGCCAATCTTTGCATCCTGCAGTACGATTTCGTAACCGTATTCATCGCCGCGAGCCTGGATGGTGGCATAACCATCGCAGCCTGCAGTAATGAGGGAATGACAGACAGCGGTCTTATCGGTGCGGTGATGACAATGACCGAAGCCAAGGCCCTTGTCCTGATGAGATCCGGATATGACCTGTCCGGAACACCGGCTGATGTCGTCATCGTAGCATCCGAAGGGGAACCGATCCATGAATCGGGAGGACCGCTGACAGAACCGGGGCGGAGGATGCGGGAGGCCGTGATTCACGGGGTGCCCGAGGCCCTGAAGCGGACCTCCGGGATTGAAAAGAGGGACGCCCCCTCCTTCTTCATATTCTCACGGTACGGGGGTGAACACTGGGTCGAATGGCGCCCGGGGAACTGTGCCTACTACCCCTGTCACTTCCAGGGCCAGAGGTGTGATTTCTGCTACTGCCCTTTTTATCCCTGCGGCGATGTAACTCTTGGGCAGCAGGTGGTGAGTTCATCGAAAGACAGCATGGTATGGAACTGTGCGGACTGCGTTCTCCTGCACGAGCCGGAGATATCTGATTATCTGACGAAGCATCCGGAAGCATCTCTCCGTGAATTGAAAGCCCTGAAAAAGAGAGAGGAATGAAAATTCCCTGATTGTTACCCGGCTCTCTAGGTTTCTTTTATGCCGAGCGCGGCCAGGAGCTCGTCGAGCGGGATCCCATGCACCGTTGCCGCTTCACGGATGGTCTCTCCCCGGGCGATTGCACATCCCACGCACCCCATCCCGAACTTGAAGAGCACTTCCGCTGATTCGGGCTTCTCTTTCAGGAGATCGTAAATGGTGCTGTCAGCGTTGATTGCCATGTCTCTACTATTAAGGGGTGCAGGTACTTAAACATGCAGAACCCTGCTCCAGGATCAGTTTCACCACCCGCCCCTATCCTTTATTTATGCGTGCCCGGTGACCTTTGTGCTGGAGATGTAAGATATGGATTATTCCGACACTGCAGAAAGAATCTCCCAGAAAGTGCGTGCAAAAGGCCATGAGGCTGACG
>JAJRBS010000188.1 GCA_028679325.1 Methanoregulaceae archaeon
TGATAAAGGAAACTATGCCCGAAGATATCCCCTGCCTGAAGGCAATTGCTCTGATGGGAGGACTGAAAGGACCCGTCTTTTTGTCATCGCAGTTACTGGGGGGGGAGCTCGGGATAAGTCCGCAGACAGCTGCCCGACGCCTCCAGAGTCTGGAAAAAAGGAGACTGCTCGCCCGATCGGTGGCTCCGGACGGTCAGAATGTCACCATCACCCGGGAGGGAGAAGAGGCCCTGCAGAAAGAGTACGCGGACTACTGTCGTATCTTCCAGACCGGAGGAGACGGATATTCTTTAAGCGGTTCTGTCATTTCCGGACTTGGAGAAGGGCGCTACTATATGAGTCTCGAACCGTATGTCCTGCAGTTTGTCCGGTTGCTCGGGTTCGAACCTTATCCGGGGACCCTGAACATCAGGGTTGATCCTTCGTTCCTCGCGACACGGAAGCGCCTTGATCAGAAGGAATGGATCAGCATCGAAGGTTTCATCGCCGATGGCAGGACGTTCGGACGGGCACGATGCCTCCCGTGCAGGATCGGATCAACGCCCTGTGGCATCATCATACCCGGGCGCTCGCACTACCCGGACGATGTCCTCGAGATCATTGCCCCGGTATCGCTTCGTGATGCTTACCAGCTGGAGGATGCCGACGAAGTGACGATCGAGGTGGCTCCATGATCGATGCTGCACTGGAAGCGCTGAGACAGGGCAGAGTCATCCTGCTCTACGATTTCGATGACCGCGAACGGGAGACGGACTTTGCCATCCGGGCCGATGCTGTCAGACCAGAACACATCCTCCAGATGAGGAAAGATGGCGGTGGACTGATCTGCACTGCCATACACCCGCGATCAGCGCAGGAACTCGGCCTCCCCTTCGCCACCGATATGCTCCGGTGCTACAACGGGATCTCAGGAATGGTCGGCGAGGTGCCCTACGACCGGAAGAACCGCTCCTCCTTCTCACTCTGGGTGAACCACCGCGACACATTTACAGGAATCACCGATCGCGACCGGGCCCTCACTATCAATGCAATCGCCGAACAGGTCAAGGCCAGCATGAATGGAGGGGGCACTGACTTTGCTTCACAGTTCCGTTCCCCGGGGCATGTCGCCATCCTCCGTGCTGATGAACAGCTGCTCACCCGGAGGCGTGGTCAGACGGAACTCTCTGTGGCGATGGCGATGCTCGCAGGCATCACGCCGGCGATCACCATCTGTGAGTTACTTGACGACGTATCGGGGCTGGCCCTGTCGAAACCTGATGCTCAGGCTTACGCCCGCCGGAAGGGGCTGGTGTTCGTCGAAGGTTCCGATGTTCTCAGGACCTGGGAAGAATCTGCCGTCCGCACGCAGTAAACAAAAAGGACAATCGGTGGCAGAAGGTTGAGGCGATTCACATGAAGGTGAAGATCCAACGCGATGAATGCATCAGCTGCGGGACATGTGTCGATGTCTGCCCCGAGTTTTTTGAGTTAAGCGGTGACGATAATTTCAGCCAGGTCCTCGAGCCTTACCGCATTTCCGGAGATCTCTCCCGGGGAGAACCCCCCCCTGAACTTGAGGAGAGGATACAAGAAGCGGCCGATCTCTGCCCGGTCCAGATCATCCACCTCTCCTGATACATTCTCATTTTCTTCCCCGTGCCCGGAGGACTTCATCGGGAAGCATCCGGGCGATCGAGGTCTTTGTCGGGCACCTGCCCGGTTTGATTCCCTGTGCCTTCGCCGCCTCCGAGAACGTCTTCAGGTCAAGGTTTTTGATCAGGTCGTTTCTCTCCCTGTCATCCATGCGACATCAGGGGAGGATCATTCTCACAGAAAATAAGGTTAATGAGGGTACCTCCCTGCCGATATACCCCTAATGAGTCCTGTTGCGCTTATATCGAGAGCTGGGACAGCGCCTCAAACACCATCCTTCGAAAAACGGCAGGATCTGTCTTGTATTCATTCAGGGCGCGCTGGCTGTCGGCTGTGCTGCCAAGCTGATCAAGGCGGTCAAGGGTCGCCTTCGCGCAATCGAGTACCCACCTGTCCCGGTTATCCTTGTCCACGGCTATCACTGACTCACAGCGGACAGAGATGAGGACAGCCCCGTCGGGAGTCTCATAGACATTCGGTTTTCCGACGACGGCGACAAAGGAAGGGGGCTCAATTCTTGCGATCTGCTGCATGGCCTCGGGCTGGTACGAACCGGCCATGATGAAGAAGGTCCCAGTCGGGTCCACCACCCGTGCGCGGTAAAAGAGGTTCTGCTCCCCCTGTTTCTTCTTCTCGGTCAGTGTTCCCACCAGGAATACCCGGTTGCACCGTTCTCCGGTCGGCAGAAGTACGTACGTCGGGCTCTTCTCGTCGTCACCCTCGCGGAAGTGGATCCTGCTCTCCCGCAGTTCGCCGGCAAACACCCTTCGCGCCGGTTCACGTTCGAATGGAGTCTCTCTCTTCGGAAATCCGGATTTCGGTGAGATCGCCATCATGCTGCCCCCCCTGCGCGGTTCAGAAGTCCGGGCAGCTCTTCCCGGTCGAATTGAAGTGTTCTGCAGGCGTTCACCAGCATCCGGGAATCGATCTCACGGCCCTTGCACTCGAAATAGCGACCGAGGATCCGCTCTCTCATGCGCAGGAAGACCTCTTCCATACCAAGGGGATTGTTCTCGGCAAGATCTTTCGCCTCTTCCATGGTCATGCCTGTCAGTCTCTCGGTAACCTCCCGCTGGACGAGGATCTCACGGGTCTCTGTCCCGTTGTCAAGCCAGCCCTTGATGCGGAGATCATAGAGGAATCCGGGCTGTATCTCATGGACGGGACAATAGTTCTGCCGGGAGAGCACGCGGTTGCATCCCTCGACCGGGCAACGTTTGATGAGCCCCGAACCCGGTGCGATGTGCACGAGCGCCCCCTGGAAGGTCCCTTCGCCGGCACTGACAGCGATGTCCCCTTCTTCCGGAAGGATCATGGCCGTGTTCAGGTTCAGGGAATACCTGCCCGAGAACTCGTCCACCAGCGCGTAGTATATGCTGTAGACCAATCCGGGGCCCAGTTTCTCCTTTCCTTCTTCTTTCCAGATAACGAACTTGACGGTGCCCGATTCGTCTCCGAGCAGTCCCGTCTGGAGCATCCTCTCATGGGCAGTCTCCCACTCCTGGACTACCTTCGCCCGGACACAGCCAATTCCGGGAGAAAGGTCCCGGATGGGAGTGGTTTTTGGTATGAGCGGTGTATCCCGTGACAGCTCCCGGACCGTTGTCCCGGAATGGACCTTGATATTGGCCGAGCCGCGGTACTCGTCAACGACGGCAGATTCAAAACGGTACCATTTTCCCGGAGTAAGGATCGGGGCGCTGGCTTTGCTCCAGACCACGAATCGCAGGGCCCCTGAAGCATCGGCAAGAATGCCGGTCTGGGCTATGGCCGGGGAGGGGGATGATGAAAGAGAGACAACCTTTGCCTCAACCGTGGCCCATTCTCCCGGGAGCAACTGGTTCAGCAGCTTTTCTTCGACGGCTGCCGACCCCATGCCGGTGATCGAGAACTCCCGGGCAAGTTCATTTGCAACGGTCCTCTCGGCCTCAGCGGGCGGCACACCGAACTCCTCGACGAGTCGCCTGAGTTTTCCTTCGATCTTTACCGCGTCAGCCTCATGGCCTTTTGCACGCACTTTCTGGGAGATTCTTTCTGCAGTGTCGGAATAATCCATATCTTACATCTCCAGCACAAAGGTCACCGGGCACGCATAAATAAAGGATAGGGG
>JAJRBS010000047.1 GCA_028679325.1 Methanoregulaceae archaeon
TCGGCTCCCGTGGCCCTTCTCCTTCCCGCTACCTGCGGTGCGGCCTGCGGGGCATGCCCGGTCTCCGGCGGTTGCCTGGTGATACCGGGTGCTGTTGCCTTGTTCGCGGCGGCCGGTCACCAGTCCGACCTCACTGGTCGGATCCGAAGAGCGATGAAGGCGGAGCCTCCTCCCGGCGATAGTACTGGTTCCGGCGATATCCGGGAAGCAGGATAAAACAATTTTCTCTGAAATTTTAATGTCGGCATGATCGGGACCCTCTCAGGTCCGGGCCGGCCCGGGCCCGCCGTTCCCGATGGCCTGGTAAGCCTCCGACCGGATGACCCGGATGGTTGGGTAGACCGATGCGACACCACCGATAACCACTGAGAGAAGCAGGGCGCTTCCTGCAGCCAGCAGGAGCGGGCCGAAGGAGGGTATCACGAAGGGGACCCGGAGGGTAAGAGCGATGAAATCATGGAAGGCAACGAGGAGAAACCCGGCGACCACAATGCCGATGAGGCTCCCGAGGACCGAGAGTGAGAAGGTCTCTGCGAGCAGGAGCCGCAGGATGAATGTCCGTGTCACCCCGAGGGCTCCAAGGACGGAGATCTCCTTCCGGAGCTCGTGGGCCACGATGATAGAGGTGACCCCGGCGAGAAGGATAGCGATGACTGTCACCGCAATTGCCGAGTCGTACAGGAGCCGGGTGACATTCGCAAGATGACCGGTCACCGTTCCGAGAAGGCCGGTCGGAGTGATGATCCTGACTCCCGGGATCTCTTCTTCGATCGCATGACCGACTGCAAACGGGGATGAGCCCGGTTCCACCTTCACCAGGACCGCCGAGACCATCCCCCTGGGCAGGGTCAGGGTCTGAACTGCCTTCTCACCCGATTCGTCAGCCATGACGTAGGCATCCTGGATCCGGATGAAGGCCGCCGAATCGACCCCCCTCATGCCGGTCGGTGCGAGGACACCGACGACATGGAACGGGTGGCCGTAGAACATCAGGTCGGACCCGACCCCGGCTTCAACGCCGCTGCCGATGATGATATCATCCTTCCCGAGTACGATTCCGGGATTGTCCCGGAGCCAGCTGGTAATGGCAAAATCGGTCTCCGGGTCGAAGGCGACGAGCTGGAGCGGAACAGAGCAGCAGGAGGCAGACAGCGTACCGATATAGATCTGGGGTGTGGCCGTCATGACCCCCGGGACACCAATGATCTTCCCAAAATCCGTGTCAGCGAAAAGGAACGTGGTCGGTTCGCCGGTGAGAAGGATATTCTCTCCGGCTGCATTGTATTCCCTCGGCACGACCATGAGATCCGCACCGATCCACCGGGTCCCCTTATCGAGGCTCTGCTCTGATCCGATCAGGAGGTACTGGGCAGAGAAGAGCGATGCGGCGATGACAGCAAAGACGAGGAGCGTAGGGATATTCCGGTAGGGGCGATTCTTCAGGTTCCTGCTGACGAGTCGGAAGAAGTTAAACTTCGGTGCCCTGCTCATTGCCACCCCTTATCTCCCTCGTCGTATCCCTGACGGTACAACCGTAACATGCTCTTTGAAACTTCCTGCACTACTATCATGCATCCCACATGAATCTATCGGTCTTCCGGAGCCGGGACCGGCAAAAAGCCAACCCCCACAGCATGGTATCGAGTCAATACCATCCCCTATGTATTTATGTATTATGCTGGGCATCAGGGGGGTACGATACCTTCATATATTCGATGACAATAGTAGACACGAAGACTAAACACCGATCCATGAAGAGCCATGATGCCGGCCTCGACCGGATAAAGGAGATCCTGCGGGAGCATCCCAAGGGGATGAAGGTCACCCAGATAGCGGCTGCAATGGACATGAACAGGAACTCGGTGGCAAAGTATCTCGACATCCTGCTGATGACCCATCAGGTCGAGATGCTCCCGCACGGCATGTCGAAGATCTACCGGCTGTCCCGGCGGATCGGTATCCCCACCGTACTCGATGCCTCCCCTGATCTCATCGTCATGCTCGACACCAGCCATCGGGTCGTCCAGGTGAATGACAACTACCTGGCATTTGCCGGGGTGACCCGGGAGGCGGTGGCAGGAGTACCCTCATCCTCCCCCGGCCTTCACGGCGTGAACCTCCCGGCGGTCCTCGCCAGGATACCGGAGGTCCAGAGAGGGGAGACTGCCCGGACCGAGGTTCGGCTGACCAGGGAAGGGAGCGAATACTTCTTTTCGGTCCGTATAGCACCTTCCCTGTTGCCCGATGGAAAGTCCGGTGTGATCCTGGTCTTTGAGGATATCACGGACAAGAAGAAAAACGAAGCCCTGTTGAAAGCGAGCGAAGCAGACTTCAGGACCCTCTTTGGCGCTTCATCGGTGGGGATGGCCGTCTGTGACGCCGGAGGCCGGCTCCTCGAGGCCAATGCAGCATTCCTGGATACCTTCAGGGTCACCTCTCAAAAGGATATCGGCTTCCTGACCATCTTCTCCCTTCCCGGGATACCGGCCGGGTCCCTCGATGTGCTGAAGAATGGCAGGAAGGTGACGTTCGAATCAATCCTCGACTTCGACCAGCTCAGGGCCCAGCACCGGTATTTTCCAAGGAGTGCCGGAAGAACGACTCTCGAGGTCACCCTGGCCCCGATCTCGCTGGCGAAGGAGGGGTGGCAGGAAGGCTATCTTGCCACGGTGCGGGAGTCCGATTCGCGGATCCAAAATATCATGGAGAATGTGCCGGACTTCGTGGCCCGGTTTAGCCCCGACCTGAAGTACCTCTCGGCAAACCACGGGATCGAAGTGGTGGCCGGGATCAGCCCGGAGGCATGCATCGGCAGGACCAATCGTGACGTGGGTCTGCCGCCCGCCCAGGCCGACATCTGGGACCGGCACATCCGGGAGGTGTTCCGGACAGGAAAGGCCGTCTCATTCACGTTTTCAGGTGGCAGGGCGGGCCGATCCTACCAGGTAAACCTCGCCCCCGAAACAGTGAAATCGGGCGAGGTCGTTTCGGTTATCGCCGTGACCCGAGATACTGGTCCTGAAGAGAGACGAGAACCTGTGCCGGACGAGAGCCAGAAACTCCTTGAAGAGATCCTGGCCTGCATCGACGAGGCCGTGGTTCTCCTCGATTCCCGCACCGGCACGATATCCTTCGCAAATCCTGTCGCCCGGCAGGTCTACGGTTACCGGAAGGGGGAGGCCTTCGAGAACGGTCCGGGGATACCAGGGCATTCCCGGGAGATGGAAACGGCCTTTGCGGTTGCCGGTTATCACGAGGTCGAATCACAGGTCAGGGGGGTGGATGGCAGGAACCGCCGGGTCACACATCATCTTCGCCCGGTTTATAACGACACAGGAGATCTCCGGCATATCGTCATGATCATCCGGGACCCGGTAGTCAAGAACGGATCAACGCAGGGATTCTCCCTCCCGCTCCGGAACCTTTCCCCATCGGACCGGAATGCGTACGGCGGTTTTTAGCAATATCTTTTCATCCGCCAGGAGGAAAAATTGCGAGTGTAAACCTTCTTCCCCCAAAGCAGTTTTGTCATTTGATGGGTCTGGATATTCGCAAGAATCGCAGGAATTGCTCCTGCACAGAAGGGTTGAGCATAACCTTTAAGTTCAAAACATTTTTTATATAATAAATTTTTATCTTCCTACATTATGACGGAGAATCTGAAACGCACAATAATCGCCTTTTTCGTACTGGCGATACTGATCCTTCCGTCTTCCGCACTGGTGGCGTGCGACAGCTCTGATGAATACTCTGATTGTGATAAGGGAACATCCGTAATCCTGGATGCAGAGTACGGCGCACCGCCTGGAGAAGATGGCTCTTCCCCGGAATATGCCATGGAAGAGGATGAGGGAAGCAGCATATCGGGTCGGTTCGGTTATCCTCCCCTCGCTGCAGACGGCAATGTAACGGTTCTTGAGGATACCCCGGTAGAGATTACCCTGCAGGCAACAGATCCGGACAGCGATGAGATGACCTACAGTATAGATCTGTTTCCTCTGGCAGGAACCCTGGGGAGTATTTCTGGAAACAGGGTGATCTATACCCCCGACGCGAACTATACCGGGAAGGATTCATTCACTTTCAGGGCTCATGACGGGTTCTGGGATTCCAACACCGCGACTGTCAATCTCACCGTTCTTCCGAACTGCACGCCCCAACCTCCGCATGCTTTCTTTGGCCTGGTGACTATTGACGGTGAGCCTGCTCCGGTCAATACAACCATTATGGCGACAGGGCCGGGGGTCAGCCAGAACGTGTCAGGAAACCCCCAGGTCATGGTGACGAACGGTTCCTATGGTTCCGGAAATAACACCACCGGGATGCTGGTCGTGGAGGGCTGCATCGGGAACGACACTCCGCTTGCTTTCTCTGTGAACGGAATGCAGGCAGACGTCTGTGTTGCCAACACCAGCGGTCCATGGCAGTCGACCTATCCCTTTGCGGCCGGTGAAATGACCAACCTTACCCTGAGGGTTACGACTCCACCTCCTCCGCCCGATGACGTCTATATCAATGCTATGAGTGTGACCATCTCGAATCCGATCTATGGATATCTCCAGACAATCCGGGTAGAAAAGAATCCCTGGGTGGAGATCCGGGTGACCCGCGGTGTCTTTGACATTACGATCGCGGCGACAGGATACCATGATTTCCGCGATTACTACCCTATCCTCGGCCGGAATGCCACGCTGGCCATCTACGAGAATGGCAAGCCTGTATCTCCGGAAGTGAGTGTTGCCTTCGGTTCACGGACAGCGAGCTATGAATTCCTGGCGAACGAGTCGAGAACCTTCGATATCATCATGTATGTCCCTGAAAGCCCGGAGATCCGGGACGTGAAGCATATCACCATCTTTACCTCGTCAGGTCAGGAGAGTTCAGACCTGGCTGAAAACGGAGTTCCGGGCGGGCTTTTATCAGGGAGACAGGCCTTCGTGGAGGCATATGGGGTACTTACCGCACTTCCCGGAACGTGAGATCGTGTCTCTGACGTGATCAGTGCCAAGAGTCACCGGGAGGATCCCTGACCGACTTTCCCTGCCAGGTGATCACAGAATTCAAACTCTGCGTAAAACTCAGTCTGCCGGCCGGGGCAATGCGTTCCCTATTAGGTGTCTGCCGGTATTTCGCTATTAGGGAATACCTCCGGTCCCGAAGGGAT
>JAJRBS010000063.1 GCA_028679325.1 Methanoregulaceae archaeon
CCCCAGTCTTCCCGGGGGAAGAGGGCGATTAAGTCCCTCTCGATACCCTCGGCCGTCTTCTCGTCCGAGAACCCGATCCTCCCCGAAAGCCGGAAGACATGGGTGTCGACAGCCACCCCGACGTTTTTAGAGAAGGCGTGGTACAGGACGATATTGGCCGTCTTCCTGCCGACCCCCGGCAGGGTCAGAAGATCCTCCATGGTGTCCGGGACCTCTCCGGAAAACCTATCGACCAGCGCTTTCGAGGTGGCGATGATGTTTTTCGCCTTCATCCGGTAAAAGCCGGTGCTGCGGATGATCTCTTCCACCTCCTGCTGGCGGGCTTCCGAGAGGGCCCGGGCATCCGGGTAGCGGGAGAAGAGCTCGCTCCGGACCGCGTCCACCGATGTATCGGTGGTCTGGGCCGAGAGGATGGTGGTGATAAGGGCCTGGAAGGGCGAAAGATCATACCTCTTTCTCGCCCAGGCATCTGAATAGCGCGAGGAGAGGACCGAAAAGACCTGCCGGGCGGTGTCCATGTCCATACCAGACCTACCTCTCCGTCAGATATGTAGTTTCTGATCCCGGGAAAATGGGGTAGGGCAGATTCGAACTGCCGTCAAAGCGTCCCAAACGCTCTAGGATGGACCAGGCTACCCTACTACCCCGTGCCATCATGCATGCGCCGGAAGAATAAAAATAAGTAATGGTGTCCACGGCCGAATAAAAAAAGAGATGAGCTTTCACACGCCTCGTGAGCAGGTGGAGAGGCAGGGGAATCCTCCTTGGTTTAAGGGCGGTCCCCTCCGTTCGTGGGAGAGGCAGGAACTGGTTTCACAGGAAAATCCCAGGGAGATCTGAATGAAAAAAAATCTTCCGGATCAAAGGGGCAGCGGGTTTTTCTTTGATTTCGAGACCACTGTGCCCCGGAACTTTCCCGTAAGAAGTGCTTCTGTCAGGTTCTTTGGGTCCCTTCCGTCCAGGACCACGAGAGGGATGTTGCTCCTTTCGACAACCCGTGCGGCAACGATATCGAGAACAGTGTTCGAACCAGCCCCGAGCGCCGTGCCGCCAACGATCTCCAGCAGTTTCTGCGGGGTGATGGCATCGAACCGGGTGGCATTTACGTCCTTCTTCGGGTCGGCCGAGTAGATACCATCCACCGATGTGGCATTCAGAAACACCGCCGCCCCGACCCGTTCGGCCAGCACCGCGGCCACCGCATCTGTGGTCTGGCCGGGCGTTATACCGCCCATCACCACGATCTTTCCTGACTCTGCATACTTCTTTGCTTCTGCATGCGACTCGGCAACCTTCGGATAGGCATTATCCCCCAGGGCTGCGATCAGCAGGGTAGCGTTCAGCCTCGTTATCAGGATGCCGACTTCGTCTGAAGTTCCTTCATCGACACCAAGATCCCGCATGATGCCGATATACCGCCGGGCCTCGCCGCCCCCGCCGACCACGACGAGGAGGGACGCCTTCCCGGACAGGCTCCGGAGGACAGACGCGTACTCTGCCAGCCGGTTCTCTTCAAGGGACGGCATCAGGACGGAACCACCGAGTGAGAGGACCACCTTCTTCATCAAACCCAAACATTTCATTCATGCGCTACATATAGCTGTTCCAGATGATCCGCTGTCCAGTCTGCGGGAGCCGGGATATCTACCGGCCGGTCGGGGGCGTCCTCGGCGAGATGTACCGGTGCAAGAAGTGCGGATACTCCGGGGCGCTGGTCATAGAGACGGACGACGAGCAGGATGAGGAGAACAAGGAGTGACCGGCACTTTTATGTCGCTTATCTGACATCCTCTGGTCATGGAGCCCCTGCACGAAGCCCTGCAGTACCAGAAGCTCGAAGCAGGAATGGTCCACTGCTCGCTGTGCAACCACCGGTGCCGGATCAAGGACGGCAACCACGGCATCTGCGGCATACGGCTGAACAGGGGGGGGACTCTGTATGCGGCGACCTACGCGAAGATCAGCTCCGAAGCAGTCGATCCTATCGAGAAGAAGCCCCTCTACCATTACCTTCCCGGGACACTCTCCTACTCGCTCGGCAGCGTGGGGTGCAACTTCCATTGCGAGCACTGCCAGAACTGGCAGATCTCCCAGGCTGAACTGAACGAAGGTCTCCTCCGCACCCTCCTGCCTGAAGAGGGGGTCAGGAGAGCCCTTGCTGCGAAGTGCGCGAGCATATCGTGGACTTACAACGAGCCCGCCATCTGGCACGAATATCCCCTGGACATGGGAAGGCTGGCACGGGAAAAAGGTCTTGGTACCGTCTACGTGACAAACGGCTACATCACTGAGGAAGCCCTTGCCGAAATATCCACCGTTCTCCTGGCCTACAGGGTCGACATCAAGGGTTTTTCCGAGGATTTTTACCGGAAGGTCTGTGGTGCCCGGCTGCAGCCGGTTCTCGACTCGGCAGTAAAAGCCCGGGAACTCGGACTCCACATCGAGGTGGTCAACCTGGTCATCCCCGGCACGAACGATTCGCCGGAAGAGACAGCGGCCCTTATACGATGGATCGTCGACAACCTGGGGCCCGACACCCCGGTCCATTTCACCCGTTTCCACCCTGACTTCCGGATGCTGGAAGCAACAGCCACACCGGTCGAGACCCTGGAGCGGGTCTACCACCAGGCCAAAGAACTCGGCCTGAACTATCCTTACCTCGGGAACGTGTTCAATCACCGTTACGAGAGCACTTATTGCCCCCGGTGCGGGGCCCTGCTGATCGAGAGACGGGGATTTTCGAGCAGTTTCAGAAACCTTGCCGGCCACCGCTGCACCTCCTGCGGAAAAGAGATACCCTACGTTGATCATGGCTGAACCAGAACCGGTCCGCACGGAATTTATCGTTGACAGGATGCTCGGCACTCTCTGCCGGTATCTCAGGTTCCTGGGCTACGATACCGAGAGCGCATCAAGTCTTCGCGAGGGAAACACCCGGGAGGACACCCTCCTCTTAAAGACAGCCGAGAGGACGGGAAGGATCCTCCTCACCCGGGACAGGGAGCTTGCATGCAGGGGCGGATCGCGGGCGATTCTTGTGACCGGGGAGACGGTTCTTGACCAGCTCCGCGATCTCATTGACCGGGGCCTGATCAGCACCGAGCTCCGCCTGGACCGCTGCTCGCTCTGCAACCAACCTCTCCGGCCGGCGCGGGAGAGGGAGATTGCTGAGGCGACGTATGCCCCGAAAACCCGGAAAGGAATGAAATTCTTCTGGTGCCGGCGGTGCAGGAAGCTCTATTGGCTGGGGTCTCACGGGCAGAGCCTCGAAAAAAGAATAAAGGAAGGTCTCTAGGCGATACAACGGCTCAGTTCAGGAGCTCTTGGCCGAAGCGGCCTTCTCGCTCATCTGGGCACGCCGCTTGAGCCAGACAAGCTCCTTCTCCTCCCATGCGAAGCTTTGCATGGGGAGGACGGTAACGTCTCCCGGGACAGATGGTAACTGGGTGTTCTTGGGGACAACCAGGATCTTCTTTGGGGCGGCGAGGCCGGAGATCGGGTCTGACCGGCTCATGGCCGCGAGGGTCTCCATGGTGGTTGGCGAGACGATCCTGTCAAAGGAGACGAGGATGTGCGCTCCTTCCGTCTTCCCGAGGATCCTTCTCGATACCACGAATCCCTGTTCCTTTCCTGTCGTCCTTGCCTGCCTGATCTGCCATCCGTCAACGCTGGGATAGAGTCGCTTGAGCTCTTTTTTTACAAATTCATGCATGATGTCGTCGGTTGATCCCATGGTCAATCACGGCAAGGATAGATTGACTCCCCATAGTAAAACTGTTTGGTCTTGTCTTTCTTCGCCTGGCGACCGGGATTTAGCGCCGGCCTTCCTGCCCTCTGAATGTCTCCAGGCAGGCGATGAGGCGTTGAATTCCCTGGCAAAAGGATATTTCCGACAACGACCAATGCAATGCAGTGCATTGCCGGAATCAGGGGAACATTCGATGATCGTGCTCGGAATCGATCCAGGCCTGGCCACGGTTGGTTACGGTATCCTTGAGCGTTCCGGCCCGGTAACGAAAGCCCTCGCCTACGACTGCATCCGGACCACCGGCAGGGACAAGGAGACTCCCGAGCGTCTGGAGGAGATCTTTCTTGGTATCGATGCCCTGATCAACACCTACCGTCCATCCTGGATGGCAGTGGAGAAACTCTTCTTCTCCCGGAACGTGACCTCGGCCATGGCCGTGTCCGAGGTGCGGGGAGTGATCCTGCTGGCAGCCCGGAAACACCGGGTGCCGGTCAGGGAATACACGCCGAGCCAGGTGAAGCTCGCCATCACCGGGTCGGGGAAGGCGGACAAGCGGCAGGTGCAGGAGATGATCCGCCGTCTCCTGGACCTCCCGGCCATTCCGAAGCCCGACGACGTGGCAGACGGCCTCTCGGTCGCTCTCTGCCATCTCCACGTCCTGAGGGAACCATGATCTCATCGCTCTCCGGGGATGTCGAGTATGTGGGAGACGGCTACGCCGTGATCGGTGTCCGGGGGGTGGGATACCAGGTCAGGATGACCGCTCCCGGCCTCACAACCGTCCGGTCGGCCAAAGGTCCTGTCCGCCTCTTCACGCACCTCGTCGTCCGCGACGATGAGCTGGCACTCTACGGTTTTCTCCACCAGAGCGAGAGGGAGCTCTTCCTGATGCTGATCTCTGTGACCAGGGTCGGTCCGGTCCTGGCCCTCTCTGTCCTCTCCCAGATAGCGATACCGGATTTCGTGGCCGCTATTATCGATGAGGACGAAGGAATACTCACCAGCATATCGGGAGTCGGAAAGAAGAATGCGAAGCGTCTCATCCTCGAACTTAAGGAGAAACTTGAGAAGCGGGCTGTGGAATTTTCCGGCGATATGCCAGCCGGGTACGATCCTCTCAGGAGGGATGCTGTGAGCGCACTGGTGGCCCTCGGTTTCTCGCAGAAGGACTCTGCCGCAGCGGTGACAAAGGCCACAGAGGGGAAGGCGCCCGGACAGGTCTCTGTCGTGATCAAGGCAGCGCTCCGGGAACTGAAGGAAAAATGACATGGATGAAGGCCTGATCTCAGCCAGTCTCCGGAAGAGCGAGGTCGAGGATCTCCCAATACGCCCGGGGCGCCTTGACGACTTTGTCGGGCAGGAGAGCGTGCGGGATACGCTGAAGATAGCCATCGGGGCCGCGGCTATACGGGGGGAGCCGCTCGACCATGTCCTCTTATCCGGCCCCCCGGGGCTCGGAAAGACGACGCTCGCCCATATCATCGCCCGGGAGATGGGGGCCGGGATTCATGCCACCAGCGGCCCGGTGCTTGAGAAACCCGGGGACCTTGCCGCCATCCTGACCCTCCTCTCCAGGGGGGATATCCTCTTTATCGACGAGGTCCACAGGATACCCACCATCGTCGAGGAGATCCTGTACCCGGCGATGGAGGACTACCGGATCGACGTGATGATCGGGGAAGGTCCCAGCGCCCGCTCGATTCGGCTCGACCTCTCCCCCTTCACCCTTGTCGGTGCCACCACCCGGGTCGGGCTCCTCGGATCCCCCTTCCGCGACCGTTTCGGCCTGATATTCCGGCTCAACCCCTATTCCGAAGCAGAACTGGTATCAATCATCCGGCGGAGCGGGCTGATCATGGGAATTCCGATCACTCCGGAGGGGGCCGGCGAGATAGCCGCACGGAGCCGGGGAACCCCCCGGATCGCCAACCGGCTCCTCCGGAGGGTCGGGGACCTGGCCCTGGTCGAGGGCTGCCAAAAGATCGACCGTGATCTTGCCGACAGGGCACTCACCCTGCTTGGGATCGACAAGAGGGGACTTGACGAGATCGACAGGAGGATCCTGAAGGTCATTGTCGAGGATTTCGGGGGCGGGCCGGTCGGGTTAAAGACCCTGTCGATTGCGGTGGGAGAGGACACGAGGACCATCGAAGAAGTGTACGAACCTTTTCTCATCCAGTCCGGGTTCCTCAAGCGCACCCCGCAGGGCCGGGAAGCGACACCTGCCGCCCGGGGTCATCTCCATGACTCCTGGTGGTAAGAAAAAAAGTTGGTACAGGACCAAAATTTTGATATCCCGGCCCGGCGATACTCCGGGTGATGCAGAGATTCACCGGTCTTGAACTCACACCACGGAAGGTCAGCTACCTCAAGTATCTCGTGCTCTCCGGTGGATCGGCAAAGATCTCGGAGATTGCTGCCTATGCCGGGGTCGACCCGTCGACCGCCACCCGGATGGTGCAGGAGTTGTCAGCCGAGGGCTTCGTCGCCCACGAACCCTATGGACGTGTCCGGCTGACCCCGCTCGGGTCCGAGTACGGGTGCTTCCTGCTCCGGAGACACCGGATCATCGGACTCATCCTCTCCCATTACGGGTTTTCCGGCGAAGAGGCTTGCGAGGAGGCTTCGCGCATCGAGTGCTACCTCTCACGGAATGCGATCAACAGGATGTGCCGGTCTCTCGGCCATCCTACCACTGGACTGTGCGGCGAGATCTCTCACGATCCCCTCTGTGCGCAGCGAGAAGAGTGAGCTCTGATGCAACTATGAGCGCACCAATTCCCCCTCCTCCCGCTGAAAGAAACTCGTTCCCTGGTCCGATCATGAGGAAGAGCCGGTTCTCCCTCTGGCTTGTTGTGACCGCAATACTTCTTGTCCTGGCAGGTGGCTGCACACAACCGGAGGGCCTGCCGGGCGGGGAAAGGCTGGTGGTGGTGACCATTGCCCCCCAGGAAGAGATGGTAAAAGCCGTTGCCGGGGGCCAGGTCAACGTCCTGATCATGATCCCGCCCGGTTCCGACCCGCATACCTACGAGCCATCGCCCCACCAGCTTGCGGAGGCCTCCCGGGCCTCCGTCTACCTTGCCGTCGGGAAGGGCCTGCTGCCGGTAGAGGACACCCTGACCGGCCGCCTCCAGGCAATGAATCCCTCACTCGTCGTGGTGGATACCTCCTCAGGTATCGATTACCTCGGTGCAGGGAATTCCCGTGACCCTCATGTCTGGCTCTCTTTAAAAAACGCGGTCATCATGGTGACGAACATCGAGGAAGCCTTCACCAGGACCGATCCCTCCCACAAACAGGCCTATGAAGAAGGGGCCGGCGATTATATCCGGCGCATAGAGGCTCTCGACCGCACCATAAACGACTCCTTCTCAGGGAAAGTGAACAGGACAATCATCGCATCCCACCCGGCATGGGGGTATTTTGCCCGCGACTACAACCTCACGATCATAGCCATCGAGGAGGAGGGGAAGGAACCGACTCCAAAAGATCTTGAGGCACTGGTCGAACGAGCCCGCGAGCGCGGCGTGACGGTTATTTTTGCTGATGCCCTCGAGAACAGGAGGAATGCAGAAGTGATAGCGGCAGAGATAGGGGCGAGCATCGAGACCGTCAACCCTCTCCCTCGCGATTACCTGGCCGGTATGGACAGGAGTGCACATCTCTTTGCCCGGAGCCTGCCCGGATGACCGGCCCGATCATCGAGTGCAGGGGCATCAGCTACCGGGCAGGGGGGCGTCTCATCCTCGATTCGGTGGACCTCACCGTCCGGGAAGGAGACTTTTATGCAGTCATCGGCCCGAACGGCGGGGGGAAGACGACCCTCCTCAAGATAATCCTCGGCCTCCTCCAGCCGTCCCACGGAACGATCCAGGTCTTCGGCACCTCTCCCCGGCAGGGCAGGGCAGGAATCGGATACGTCCCCCAGTACCGGACCTTCGATTTCCAGTACCCGATAACGGTTGAAGAGATGGTCCTGTCCGGAAGACTCTCCTGTATCCCGGGAATGACTGGGAGGTACACGGAACAGGACCGGGAAAAGGTCCGCGAGACCCTTCAGCAACTCGGGATCAGCCGGTTAAAAGACCGGGAACTCCGGAGGCTCTCAGGTGGCGAGCAGCAGCGGGCCATCATTGCCCGGGCACTGGTCGGCGAGCCCCGCCTCCTTATCCTCGATGAACCCCTGGTCTATGTCGATGTTCCCACCGAGGAGAGGATCTTCGACCTCTTCGCGGAACTCGAGTCACGGCTCACCATTCTCGTGGTCACCCATGACGTCGGGGCCATATCGTCCCATGTCACCCGGGTGGCATGCCTCAATTCGAAGATATACACCCATGAGACGGCCGAGATTACTGGGGATATGCTGGCGGCAGCCTACCATTGTCCGGTCGACCTTATTGCCCACGGGGTTCCCCACCGAGTATTCCGCGACCACAGGGAGGAGTCATGACGATTGGCATCCTTGCCTACGACTTCTTCAGGAACGCGGTG
>JAJRBS010000065.1 GCA_028679325.1 Methanoregulaceae archaeon
ACGGTCTTTGTCTCGGGTATCGGGTGTTCGTCCCGGGCTCCAGGATACATCTCGGCCGATTCCCTTCATACCACCCATGGCCGTGCCCTGGCCTTCGCTACCGGGATCAAGCTCGCGAACCCCGACCTGAAAGTTGTGGTCTTCACCGGGGACGGCGACCTTGCCGCCATCGGGGGGAACCACTTCATCCACGCCTGCCGGAGAAACATCGATCTCACCGTGGTCTGCATGAATAACCTGATCTACGGCATGACCGGTGGGCAGGGGAGTCCCACCACCCCTCCGGGGGCACTCTCCACCACCACACCCTATGGTTCGGCAGAACCGGCATTCGATCTCTGCGGCCTGGCCTCGGCAGCGGGGGCAAATTATGTGGCCCGGTGGACCTCCTACCATGTCAAGGAAATGACAGCGGCGATACGAGAGGGTCTCGCGGTCCCCGGGTTCTCGTTCATCGAGGCCCTGGTCCAGTGCCCGACAAACTATGGCCGCAGGAACAAGTTCCGCCAGGTCCTCGACCAGGTCGAATACTTCAGGACACACGCAATGCTTGCCCAGAAGGCTGAACGTATGCGGGAGAGCGGCGAGGCCGTCCCCGAGAACATGTTCGTGGTCGGGGAGATGCTGCGACGGAACCGGCCGGCACTGGGGGTGCGGCGATGAGAAAGGAGATCCGGTTCTCGGGCTTTGGCGGGCAGGGGATCATCCTGGCCGCGGTCATCCTCGGGAGGGCGGCAGTAATGTATGACAAGACCTACGCCGTCCAGACCCAGGTCTACGGGCCGGAAGCCCGGGGCGGGGCATCGATGAGTGCCGTCATCATCGATGACGAGCCTATCCTCTTCCCCAAGGTCACCCGGCCTGACATCTACGTGATCATGTCCCAGGAGGGCTTCGAGAAGTACGGGACAGATGCGCCCCCTGATGCAGTGATGCTGGTCGACTCGAGCCTGGTCCATTCCCGGCCCTCCTGCCGGTGCATCGATGTCCCGGCCACCCGCGAGGCACGGGAAGTCCTCGGCCGGGATATCGTGGCCAACATCATCATGCTCGGGGCTCTCGTCGCCGCGACCGGGGTAGTAAGCAGGGAAGCCATCGAGAAGGCTATCCTCGACTCGGTCCCGAAAGGGACGGAAGCATTGAACCTCAATGCCCTGAAACGGGGATTTGAGCTGGTGGAACAGGGAGTCAGGACATGAAACTCATGGAGCATGAGGCAAAGGCAGTCTTTGCCGAGAACGGCATCCCGGTGCCGAAAGGGGTGGTCGTCAGGTCGTTAGACGATCTTGCGGGCGCTCTCGCTGACCTGCCCGGCGAATTTGTCTTAAAGGCCCAGGTTGATGTCGGTGGCAGGGGCAAGGCCGGCGGCATCCGGATGGCTGACAGGGCGACAGGCGTTGCAATCGCAACGGAACTCTTCGCAAAAGATATCCGGGGATGCCCGGTACGGGAGATCCTTGCCGAGGAGAGACTGTTGATAACGCACGAGTACTATGCCAGCATCTCTGTTGACAGGTCAACGAAGGGGGCCCTCATCCTCTTTGCTGATGAAGGGGGCGTCGATATCGAGGCTCTGGCCCGGGACAGGCCCGGTGCCGTCCGGCGGGCAGCCCTTCCCCCGGTCATATCCCGGATCCCTTCTTTCATGGAGAGGGATCTTGTCGGTGCAGCACCGAAGGAGATAGGGCAGGTCCTCCAGAAGCTCTACCAGGTCTTTCTCCGGAAAGATGCCATGCTGGCCGAGATCAACCCCCTGGTGACCACAGCCTCGGGGGTCTTTGCCGCCGACGCCAAACTGGTCATCGATGACAATGCCTTAAAAAGGCAGGGGATAACCCTGAACCGGGAACTCTCTCCCCGCGAAAGGGAGGCAGAGAAGCACGGGTTCTCGTACGTGGAGCTCGACGGCTCGATCGGGGTCATCGGGAACGGGGCAGGTCTCACCATGGCTACCCTGGACCTGATCGGCTTCTACGGGGGGAAGGCCGCCAACTTCCTTGACGTGGGAGGCGGTGCCGACCAGGAAAGGGTCAAGTATGCCGTTACCCTGGTTGCCGGAGTTCCCGGGGTGAAGGTCATTATCGTCAACCTCCTTGGCGGGATAACCCGGTGCGATGACGTGGCACGCGGCATCATCGAGGCCGGAGTCGTTCAGCCGGTCATCGTCCGGCTGGCAGGGACGAACGAGGCCGAAGGGAGAGCACTCCTTGCCGCGAAGGGCTACCGGATGCTCGACAGCATGGAGGAGGCCGTCGATGCGGCTGTGGAGGCCACACGATGATCTACGCTGATCGGACAGCCGGCATCATCGTTACCGGGGCCACCGGGAAACAGGGGGCATTCCATATCGCCCTGATGAACGAATACGCCCGAAGTGTCGGCGGGACCGGTGTGGTTGCCGGCGTGACTCCCGGAAAAGGCGGACAGGAGATCCATGGTGTGCCGGTCTACAACACCGTCCGGGAGGCGCTCTGCAGCCATGACGCCTCCGTGGGAGTCATCTTCGTGCCCGGGAGTGCAGCCGGGGACTCGGTGATGGAGGTGTCCGCGGCCGGGATCCCGCTGGCTGTGGTCATCACTGAACACATCCCGGTTCACGACACCATGAAGGCTGTCGCCTTTGCGCGTCTGAAGGGATGCGATGTCATCGGGCCGAACTGCCCGGGACTGCTCTCACCCGGAGAGATAAAACTGGGGATCATGCCGGCCCATCTCTTCTCCCCAGGACCGGTCGGCGTTATCTCGAGAAGCGGGACTCTCACCTACGAGATTGTCGATGAACTCACCAGGGCAGGCCTCGGGCAGAGTTCGGTGATCGGCATCGGCGGGGACCCGGTAATCGGACAGACCTTTACCGATGTCCTGTCACGGTTCGGGAATGACGATGCGACCAGGGCCGTGGTCCTTATCGGCGAGGTCGGGGGCTCTCTCGAAGAAGAAGGTGCAGCCTCGACCGATCTCCCCATCGTCGCCTATATTGCCGGTATCTCGGCACCTCCCGAGAAGAGGATGGGGCATGCCGGCGCGATCATCGAGGGTGGGGAGGGCGATGCCCGGTCAAAGATCCTGCGCTTAAAAAAGAGAGGTGTCCCGGTCGCTGGCCGTCCCTCCGAGATCCCGGGCCTGATCAGGGACCTGATCTGACAGGCCCGGGCATCCCGGGCTCCCTTTTTTCCCTGAAACAATATAAGGCTGGAGACGAAAAATGAAAGGTAGGTCTGATTACATATGAACAGCAGCCAGTCCGTTCCTCCTGATCCTGCGGGCGGCGGGGAGGAGCCTGAAGGTGCAGAACGATACCTCCACCCGGGAGAGGAGCTCAGGATCTGCTCGTCCGATATCCAGATAAAGAAGTTCCGGTTCGAGGCCTACCTCACCAGCCGGAGACTCTTTCTCATTGACCAGAACGACCCGAAACCGGGGGTTACTGCCAAGGAGATCCCGGTCGGGTCCATCATCGGGAGCTACCTCGAGGATTCACCATCACACGAACCGGTGATCGTGCTCTCGGTCAAGACCGCCGATGATGACATCAGGACCATGAAGATGACCTTTGCCCATACGGGCGAGGAGAGGACGAGAGAGTCAGAGGACTGGCTCCACCTCGTCGCCCACGCTACAGCGACCACCGGGGAGGGAGGGATCCGGCCGCAAGCCTCCGGGCCTGGACCTGCCCCGGCTCTCTCTCCCGAGGCACGGGCCTTGTCTGACACTATGGTCTTTCCTGCCCCGCAACCTGAACCTTCAAGGGAGAGGCCCACGACTGCGGCACAGGTTCGTAACAAACCTTCCGTCGCCCCTGCGGCACCGGCACCCGCACCCGTTCAGCCGCATTCGGTGACAACTCCCATCCAGTTCTGCTTCCACTGCGGGAAGAGACTGCCTCCCGGGGCGAACTTCTGCCCTTACTGCGGTACACGGGCCCATTCTTCCATTCATCCCGGAGACCCGCAGACACAAAAGACCCAGCCCCCCGCTGCACCGCAGCAGCAACCGAAACCTTCGGTTGAGGAAGCGGAGGAGAAGAAACGGGGCTGGAGACGTATCTTCGGAAGATAAGGGGAGAGGGATTCACCCCTCCTTACGGGCGATCATCATCCGGACGGTGGTGTCCGCGTGGTAGTCGTCCGGAATACGGATCTCCCGCACCAGGGCAAGTCCGGCCTCTGCCAGGGCCGTTTTGTACTCCTGCGTGAGAAACTCTTTTTCACGGGTATAACTCCCCCGGCCTTTTTCCTCGTTGTCGATGGTCCAGAGCTGCCATTCGAGTGCCTGCCATGGTCTTCTCCTTTCCCGATCATCGGACTGGGCATTGACAAAGTATCCCCCGGGATTGAGGGAATCCGCAATTCTCTCCACCAGATCGATGCTCTTTCCGCTGGGGGCTGATGACGAGAGGACGATGTCGTAACCGCTCCCGAAGGAGTCGGAGAAGAAATCCCCGGCCATGGTCCGGACTCGCACGGCCTGGAACAGGGAGATATTCTTCCCGGCAAGGGGGATGACCTCAGGCAGATCGAAGACCACAGTCTCGAGTACCGGGCTTGCCGCCGCCAGGGCGATGGCATAGAGGCCGTGACCTCCGCCAAGATCCACCATCCTCCGGCATGCCGGAAAACCGGGCAGGTTTATTATCTCCCGGATCGTCCTCTGCAGCCTGCCGCAGAGGGCATTTTCCGCCATGGCCGGAAGGGAGATCTCCCTGAAGAAAAATCCCTTCTCAAACGATACCGGCCCGTCCCTGAGGCAGTCAGTGAGATGCGCCCATATCTCCTTTCCAAAGATTGCAGTCTTCCGGATATAATGAATCTGTGCGTAAGGCGACCCTGACACGAGGTAGGTTGAGCTGACCGGTCTGTTCTGGTAGAACCCGTCCTGGCAGGAGACAAGACCGGCATCTGCCAATACTCCAAGGAGGTTCCGGAGTGACCTTTCATCGGTCCCCGTGCTATCTGCCAGCTTTCCCGGCTCGCCTGTTCCCTCTTCGAGACTGTCAAAAAGCCCGATCTCGCAGCCCGCGCTGAGCGCAGCAAAACGGGAAATTCCTTCCATCGCGGCATCGATGCCGGAAAAGAACAATTCAGGGGAGAAGGGTGGGAAAGTGCGGAAGTCGAAAGGCTCATGCATAGTTACCAGACCCTGGGAGGATCTTCCAGATGAAGGTTGCGCCCCGCCTTTTTTCAGGCTCTCCGCATCTGTGAGATGGCGGGGAGAGGGAGCATACTTCGCCGGTGCGCTGAAAGGAACGATTAAATGATTTCCCATCTTTTTCTATTCTGATAAATTGACGCTCCAGAGGAGGACCTGATGAAGAGAAATATCAAAGTTGAGGCGCTGCAGCAGATACCGCTCGAGCAGCAGGAGATCGAGGTTGTGGAACGAAAATGCATCGGCCACCCGGACAGCCTCGCCGATGGTATCGCCGAGACGATCAGCAGGGCCCTTTCCCGGGCATACATCGAAGAGTGCGGGGCGGTCCTGCACCACAACACCGACCAGGGAGAGATCGTGGCCGGGGAGTCGCGACCGAAGTACGGCGGCGGCAAGGTCATCAAGCCGATCTACATGCTGCTTGATGGGCGTGCCACCAAGCAGTTCGACGGCATCGACTTCCCCACGGATACCATAGCGATCGAGGCGGCCCGGGACTACCTCCGAAAAACCCTGACCAACCTTAACCATGACCGGGACATCATCATCGATGTCCGGCTCGGCTCCGGCTCAACTGACCTGCGCGACGTCTTCCGGCCCTGCCAGAACACGACCCCGCGGGCAAACGACACCTCGTTCGGTGTCGGCCATGCGCCGTTCTCGGAGACAGAGACCATCATCCGGGAACTGAGCGACTATATCGACGGGACTCTGCGTGCCCGCCACCCGGCCATAGGCCAGGACATCAAGATCATGGGACTCCGGGACGGGAACACCATTACCCTGACCCTGGCCTGTGCCATGGTCGACCGCTACTGCTCGGGCCTTCCTGATTACCTTGAGAATAAGGAGATCCTGAAAGAGAGCGCACAGATAGTGGCAAAAAAGTATACCAACAGGAAGGTGATTGTCGATGTCAATACTGCCGATGACATCGATTCCGGAAGCGTTTTTCTGACCGTGACCGGGACATCGGCCGAGATGGGGGACGATGGTTCGGTGGGACGGGGCAACCGCTGCAACGGCCTGATCACCCCCAACAGGCCCATGAGCATGGAAGCCACCAGCGGGAAGAACCCCATCAACCACATCGGGAAGATCTACAACATCCTCTCCACCCAGATGGCCCAGCACTGCGTCAGGGAGGTCGATGGTATCGAGGAGATCTACATCAGGCTCCTCTCCCAGATAGGAAAACCCATCGACCAGCCTCTCGTGGCCAGCATCCAGGTGCTCCTGAAGCCCGACCACAATCTCAAAGGAATCGGTAGTGATATCGAGTCCATCATCGACCAGGAACTATCCGATATTACCTGCTTGACCGAGAAGATCATCCGTGGCGAAGTCAGGACCTTCTGAAGCAGGCAATGATCCCGGGAAGGACCGGGCCGGGATCCGGCTCGCCATCCCGAACAAGGGAAGGATCGCCGCTCCGGTAACTGATCTCCTGGAGAAAAGCGGACTCCACCTCCTGGACAAGGGAGACCGGAGACTCCTGTCCCGTACCCCTGACCCCGATATCGAGGTGCTCTTTGCCCGCCCGGTTGATATCCCCGAGTACGTTGCCGACGGTGCGGCCGACCTCGGCATCACCGGGAGGGACATGGTGCTCGAACGCCGGGCCTCGGTTGTGGAGCTCCTCGACCTGGGGATCGGTGCAGCATCACTGGTCCTGGCTGTCCCCGATGCATCGATGGCCCGCGGTCCCCGTGACCTGGCCGGAATGAGGGTGGCCACCGAGTTCCCGGTCATTGCCGGCAATTATTTTGGCAAGCTGGGCATCCCGGTCACGATCGTGGCCGTCGGCGGGGCATGCGAGATAACCCCGCACCTCGGTATCGCTGAAGCCATCCTCGACCTCACCAGTTCGGGAGAGACTCTCCGCTCGAACCGGCTCAGGATCATCGGGACCGTGCTCTCCACGAGCACCGTTCTCATCTCCCATCCCGGGGTGAAAGAGGCACGGGCAGAGAAGGTCGAAGAGATTGTCCTTGCCCTCCAGAGCGTCATCCATGCCCGGGGGCAGTGTTACCTGATGATGAATGCCCGGCGGGAATGCCTGGAGGAGATCCGGAAAGTTCTCCCCGGTCTCTCGGGCCCGACCATCATGGAGGTGGCCTCACGCGAGGATCTTGTGGCTGTCCACGCCGTGGTGAGCGAGGAGAGGGTCTACGGCCTGATCAGCCGGCTGAAGAGGGCTGGGGCCCGTGATATCCTGGTCATGCCGATCGAGCGGATGATCCGGTGACCATGAAGGTCTTTCCGGCTGTTGATATCCTGGAAGGGCACTGCGTCCAGCTGGTGCAGGGAAAAAGGGAGACGGCTACCCAATACGGGACTCCCCTCGACTGCGCGCTCCGGTGGAGAGAGCAAGGTGCCGATGGACTCCACGTGGTCAACCTGGATGGGGCTTTCGGGAGACAGGGAGAAAATGCCATTCTTATCAGGGAGATCGTCCGGGAGACAGGATTGTTGATCGAGCTCGGCGGGGGAATACGGACCTACGAAGACGCCGCAGGATGGCTCGAGACCGGCGTGGAAAGGGTCATCCTGGGGACAGCGGCAGTGCAGAACCCGGGCCTCCTCTGCCACCTCTCATCAGACTTCGGCGGCTCACGCATCATGGCCGGCGTCGATGCCCGTCAAGGCAGGATCGCTACCTCCGGCTGGGAAGAGACGGGCGGCGATTACATCTCCTTTGCCCGGAGGTTCGAGGCTGAAGGGGCAGGCCTTCTCCTCTTTACCAACGTCGACGTTGAGGGACTGCAGCAGGGTATAGCCCCGGGTCCGGTTGCCCACCTCATCTCTTCGGTCCGGATACCGGTTGTCGTGGCCGGAGGGATCTCGTTTCCCGAAGATATCAGAGAGTTAAAGAGGATCGGTGCCCATGGGGTTGTACTGGGTTCAGCGCTGTACTCCGGAAAGATACGGCTGCGTGAAGCGCTGGAGGCTGCTGATGAGAACTGCTGAAGTTACCCGGAAGACAAAAGAGACCGATATCAGAGTCTCGCTGGTCCTTGACGGAACAGGTGAGGTGAACGCAGCGACGGGACTGCCCTTCTTTGACCACATGCTCACCGCTATGGCCAAACACGGCGGGTTCGACCTGCTGGTTCAGGCCGAAGGAGACCTGGCGGTGGACTCCCACCATACTGTTGAGGACACCGGGATAGTTCTCGGTGAGGCCATCAGGGAAGCGGTCGGAGAAGGACACGGGATCCGGCGTTTCGCCCATGCCATCGTGCCCATGGACGAAGCGCTGGCAACGGTAGCCTTGGATTGCGGTGGACGGGGCCACCTGGTCTTCCAGGGGTGCTTCTCCCAAAAGACCCTCGGGACCATGGACCCGGAGGTCTTCGAGCACTTCTTCCAGAGCCTCTGTGCCAAGGCCGGCCTGAATGCCCACCTCCTTTTTCAGGGGAGAAACGACCACCACCAGTGCGAGGCCCTCTTCAAGGCGTTCGGTATTGCCCTGGGAGAAGCAGTATCACTCCGGCCGGGAAGGACAGATATCCCCAGCACAAAAGGAACTTTTTAATTCGGCCGTTGGTTGCGAAAAACGAAAATATGCAGGGATCATTCAGGTCCCTGGATGACATTCTTTCCGGCCTCTGGTTTTCGGCTTTCGCCGGTCACCCGAACCCCCCTTCCCCTCTTCGGCGAGGGTAAAGAAGAGTACGATAAGACCCATAAAAGTTCTTCGCCAAGCATCAATGCCCGGCAGTAGTGGCGGTCATTGAATGTCCCCCCTGCCTATTTTAACAGGGATTCCGCCAGCCTGAGCGCATTGGCATAATCAGGTGTTGCCCTCGAAGTATCGACGAAGATCCTGCCGATGTTGAGCACTGGTGCGCCATGTCCGCGCCCCGATCCGAGAAAGACAAGAGTCCGGAAGATCAGATTTCCCGATATACCATCAGGCGCTATGATGACCCCGCAGTCCCTGACAGCCTCCTCGATGAGAATCTGGTAATGTTCACCCCCGGTCACCCGGGCCACGAGCTCGGCATCGGCGAGACTCCGGTCGACTTCCGGATGGCGGCCGGTATCTCCAAACCTCCCCCCCGACAGGATGCCCACCTTGGTCTTGAGTCCGCATTTTGCGGCCAGCGTCTGTGCCCGGTTGGCGAGTTCTATCCTCTGGTCTACCGTCCACCCTTCATCGACACCGACCGGGGCAAGCAGGAATTTCTCTCCTCCCGGCGTTTCGAGCAGCGCTGCCCGGAGCAGGGTCTCCACACCGCTGGCCCGTTTCAAGAGCGAGAGAGTCTTGTTTGCCGGGAGCGTACCCCGAACGGCAGCCGCGATTCGCCCGTCGGCCAGGTCTGCGATCATCTGCTCTTCAGGTTCTGGTGAGACCTGGTAGGTCACCCCCGGCGACGGTGACACCAGGCGGTCCGCTGCCGTGTAGATGGTTATCCCCGACCGGATGCCGCTTGAAAGAGCACCCTCTAAAACTTTCTCTCCCCGTTCACCGGCACCGATACCGATTGTCAGGGGGGGCATGGCCCATCGTCCGAAAAGAGGCGCATCACACCGTTCTTCGAGAAATCAAAGACAGACGATTCTTCACCGGCATACGATATCCGGAGGTTCCGTGAACTGTCGACCGTGCCTATCCGGCAGGCGGTCATTCCGACGCTGGAGAACCGGCGGCAGACCTCATCAAGGTCTTTTTCGGCTGCAGTCAGCACGAACCCCATTCCCGGGTAACTCCGGATCCACTGCTCAAACGTCATGAAGTTCTTTGCGAGATCCGGGCAGGGGATTCGGTCAAGTTCGACCAGGGCACCTTTTCCGCTGACCTCGAGAAGCATCCCGAGCGTCCCTATCATACCCGGGTTGCTGATGTCTTTTCCGGCGGTCACCAGGTGGTCCCGTCCCAGGCTTTCCATAACTTTCACCTGCTCGCGGACCACGGACGGCGGTTTCATGGTGACTGAGTCCCAGTTGAGGGAGCAGGAGGGGTGGACACGGCCATCGAGATCAACGGCAGCGATGACGACGTCGCCATCTCTCGCGGTGTGACTGTAGATGACCGAATCTTTCTTGACCGTCCCCAGGATGGCGATATCGATGACACTGTACGGGGTATCGGGATGAAGGTGACCGCCGACTATCGGAACACCGAACTGGAGGGAGGCATCGTGCATCCCGGCCAGCACCTGGTTCTGGATCCGCATGTCCGAGATCGAGAACACGTCCACCAGGGCCAGGGGTCTTCCTCCCATAGCGGCTATATCATGAATGTTGACGAGTACGGCGCAGTATCCGGCCCAGTAGGGATCGGCCTCCATGAGCCGGCTCCAGATCCCATCGGCGGCAAGAAGAAGGGCCTCCTCGCCGTTGTCGATGACCGCGGCATCCTCGCCGAAGGAAGCCATGACGTTCGGGGCATCTATCCTGATAGCCCGGACCATCTCTCCGATGGCATGCTTCCTCCTCACACCCTCGTACTCCCTGATAACGGTCGCGATATTTGCGGTGGAGCAGTCATCGAAGAACATGAAAAATCACAAGTAATCCTGGTTCTTACCTATCCTTTTTGGCATCATCAGAGATAATTTATTTGATACACTGCCGAGGCATAACCATGGACTGGCCGTCGAAATATCGTCCCCGTCACATGGAGGAGGTGGTGGGGAATACCACCGTCCTCCGCCAGATGGTTGAATGGGGGCGATCCTGGACAAAAGAGAGCAAACCTCTTCTCCTGTACGGCAAGCCAGGGACAGGCAAGACCTCGAGTGTCTACGCCCTCGCCACAGACCTCGGGTGGGAGATCATCGAGCTGAATGCCAGCGATCAGAGGACGAAGGATGTTATCCTGAGAATTGCCGGAGTCAGCAGCGTGACCGGCAGCCTCACCGGTGCGGCACGAAAGCTCATCCTTCTCGATGAGGCTGATAATCTCCACGGGACAGCTGATCGCGGCGGGGCGCGGGCTATCCTCGATGTGATCAAGTCTGCCCGCCAGCCGATCATCCTGGTGGCAAACGACCTCTTCGGGATCCCCTCTGAGATCAGGTCCCGCTGCGAACCCGTGCAGTTCCGCGCGTTGCCTTCACGGTCGATAGTTCCCCGTCTCCGGTACATCTGCAGTGCAGAGAGGATATCCTGCGATGAGCCGGCCCTGCAGGAGATCGCGGGAGCCGCCGGAGGAGATATGCGGGCGGCAATCACCATGCTCGAAGCTTCGGCGATCGGCAGGAACACTGTTTTAGAAATTGATGTCACGACTTCGCGAAAGGATACCCGCTCAACGGTCTTTGACCTTGTTGCCGCCGTGTACGGCCGTGCCCGGGGAGAGGAGCTCATGAAGATCGCCTACGAGGTCGACGAGACTCCTGACACCCTTGAACAGTGGATCGAGGCCAATACCGTGCATATCAAGTCCCCTGCGAGCTTCGCCCTCGCCTATGGCATGCTCTCCCGGTCCGACGAGTACATCGGCCTTACCTTCCGGCAGCAGTACTACACTCTCTGGCGCTATGCGACGGCCCTGATGGTCCTCGGCGTCTCGGATGCAGCCGGGGGGGTCGGCATCCATGCCCGGATATCACCGCCCGAACGGTGGAGAAAGATGGGGTCCTACCGGAAACAGCGGACGGTCCGGACCTCCCTGCTCCGAAAAATCGCCGAAGGCCTGCATATGTCGCAGCTGGTGCTCCGCGATAGTTACCTGACCCCGGTCTCCCTCCTCGCCGAGAGGGACCCCGGCTCATTCGTCCGGGACTTCTCTCTTGATGCCGATGAGCTAAACATGCTCATCCATGACAAGGCGCTGGCCCAGAAGGTGATCCGGGAGGAGCTGGAACGCGAGAAGGCGCGTGAGAAAGAATACGAGGCAGAGGTGAAAGAAAAGAAGAAGCGTACCCTGCGAAAAGAAGAGAAGAAGGAGGCAGGTAAGGCCGAGGAGAAGAAAGGGATGGAGATAGCGGGAGAAGAGCGGGAGGCAGGAAGAGGGGAGGAGAAGGAGAAAGAACCGCAGGTCTCACCGGATAAAGGAGAGGAGGAGAAGAGGCCCCCAAGGACTCAGAAGACCCTCTTCGATGGCTTCCGGGACCGGTGATACCTCCGAAGTACCACCGGGGAGTCGAGGATCTCTCCTCCGTCGCCATAGATCTCGGACCCAAGGTGATAGACGATGAGGTCGCAGTCCGCGGCTTCTGCCAGCCGGATAAGGGCAGGTACCATCTCTTCTGCCGGGCGGATGGCGTAGATAACCTCGACAGATGTATAGAGGGAGAGGTCCGGCAGATAGAGGTCGTCGATCACATAGGGAACGCCGTAATTGTCATCCGGGCGCCAGAGATCAGTACAGAACACAGGAACTTCCCGGGAAAGGATGGTGAGGGCGGCCTCGAGATTACGACCGGCACCGATCTCTGCGCAGGACTGGTAGCGGGAGGCGATATAGGTCCCGATGGCCCTTTCAATACGTTTATGAGCGCCCACTGTGGAGTACATGGATAATGCTGCTCCTTATTTTTTGGGATTCATCTGCCCCGGCAGGACTCGGGCTCCCTGTCTCGCGGATGGTCTCGGAGCTCACCGGGACAGAGGTGAGGGTCTGCCCGAGCCCGGTGATCCTGAACGGCTATGTCGGTTCGCGTCACCAGACAGATGCCCGGGCGGTCATCGACAGCATCGACCTCTTGAAGCACCGGCAGAGTCTTACCTCGCCGGTCCTCCTCTTCTGCGGGACGGACCTCTTCATCGGGGAATCGTCCTCTGTCTTCGGGCTGGCCCGGCCCCTGACAGGGTCAGCGGTGGTATCGATGGCCCGGCTGTGCAACTCCTACTATGGCCGGGATGACAATGATGACGACCTCCTCGACCGCATGGTGAAGGAAGGGGCCCATGAGGTCGGCCATCTCCTTGGCCTGGACCACTGCTGCGACCCGGCCTGTATCATGCACAACCCCATCACCCTTGACGACCTCGACCGCAAAAGGAAGAGCTTTTGCCCGGCCTGCCGGGAGCAGGTCGCGATCCGTTCTTTCCGCGTGGATACTATCGTCTGAGAAATGCCCATGAGGGCCTCTTTTAAAAAAGGGTTGGGTTTAAAAGGAGGATATTTTCAGCCGAACAGGGCACCGAGCCCTGCCATGCCGCTCTCTTCCTCGTCCTTCTTCTCTTCTGCGCTCGGTGCCTCGGCAGCGGCCGGTGCGGCGGCAGCCGGTCCGGCAGCAGCAGGCGCGGCAACAGCTACAGGGGCAGCGGCAGCCTTGCTGAGGGCCTCATCGATGTTGATGCCTTCAAGGGCAGCAACCAGGGCCTTTACGCGGGATTCATCGACAGCGATACCGGCAGCGGTCAGGACCGCTTTGATGTTCTCTTCCTTGACCGCTTTTCCTGCCTTGTGCAGGAGAAGGGCTGCATAGATATATTCCATGTTTTTTCACCTCAAGTGTTGATTTTCAGGTGCTCCCTACCAGGTGCTGGAGGGCGGCACTCTCTCTCTGTGCCTTTCCGATGATCTCATCGATCACGTCCTTTTCATAGATACTGGCTTCTATCGCCAGGCCGCGGGCCTCACGGAAGGCCTTCCCGATGATCGGGACAGCCGTCTCCCGGGTCATGATGGTCGCGTTGACCGAGAGGTTGAAGGCCTCGAACGCAGCCAGCGTGATCTGGCGGTAGATCAGATCTTCATCGATGCCGAGGACCGATGGTTCGTAGACGGTACCTTCGAAGTAAGCCGCCTGAAGGATGAGCCCGATATCCATGGGCTTGATGTCGAGCTTGGACAGGACATCGGCAAGCTTGCGGCTGATGGTCTCCCCCTTTCTTGCCACCGTCTTGGTCTCACGGATCTTGACCTTCCCTGCCTCGATGGCTGCCGGGATTCCGGCCTGCTGGAGTTCGCCAACGATCGGGCCGGGCCTGAAGCTGGTGGGCCCCTTCTCGACGACGATATCCTCGGGAGCCTTCTCGCCGGGCTTCGCAGCCATCTTGGTCTTGGTCTTCTCGAGCTGCTTGTACAGCCGGAAGGGATTGTCATCGGTGAAGATAAGTGCGGAATGCCCGGAGATGTGTTTTTCAAGCCCCGCTATCTCTCCGCCGAGCTCCTGGAAGGCATGCTTGATCAGGGTGTTCCTGGTCATCCGGATCTTGGCCTTTCCCTTCAGGTTCCTGCGTATCATCTGGAGCTGGGCTGCCGGGATGCCATACATGTCGACCAGACCGATCAGGGCATGCGAGCTGCTGTCGGCCTTGATCTCCTCGACCTGTTTTCTCTTCCATACCGGGAGGTGATGCGTGTAAAGCGCCATTCACACCAGCCTCTCTGCCGGCCCCATGGTGGTCTTGACAAAGACCGACCTGATGTTCATCGGGCCCTGGTCGAGGGCTCCTTCGATCTTTTTCAGGACGGCATCGATGTTCTCGGCGATCTTTTCCGGGGGCATACCTGTCGACCCGACCTTGACATGGAAGGTCTTTTTGTCCTTGGTCCGGACTTTCACCGAGTTCCGGAGCCTCTCCACGATTGGCCTGATATCGGTCCCGCCCGGGATCGGCATCGGCATACGGCCTCTCGGACCGAGCCGGGGGCCAAGGAACCGGCCGACCTGGGGCATGACACTGGTCTCTGCCAGGAAGAACCGGTACTTCTCGGCCATGTGCCGCGCTTCACGCGGGGCACCACCGAGCCGCTCGATCTCTTCCGGGCCGATGATGAGGTCGACCCCTGCCTCCCGTGCCTGGGTAGTGATATCCCCCTTGCCGAGAACCGCGATCCCCACCTTCCGGCCTGTGCCGTTGGGGAGAAGAATCGTCTCGTCTATACGGTTCTTCGGCTGCGCCATGTCGATATTCTTGAGATTGATAGTGATATCGACGCTCTCAGAA
>JAJRBS010000107.1 GCA_028679325.1 Methanoregulaceae archaeon
CTCCAGAACCTCTTTATAGGGATACGGGACAGCCACGCCAAAATGCAGGAACTGGAGAAACTAAAATGGGAAGAGGAAGAAGTTGCGTGGTTAGAGCAGTTCAGGGCACTTGGACACCTGCTCGGCGTGAGCGTTCCAGGAGGCGACAGTCATCCTGTGCCATGAGGGCGGTTGCAGGACTTCACGGAAGGTATCAGGTCTTCTCCTGCACGTGACATCCCTGCCTTCCCGGTTTGGCATAGGAGACTTTGGTCCTGCGGCCACCAGTTTCGTTACAGCGCTTTCCCTCGCAGGACAGGCATTCTGGCAGGTGCTCCCCCTCCATCCGACCCACGGGAGCCACCACCATTCCCCCTACCATGCCACATCCCTCTTTGCCCTCAATCCCCTGTTGATCAGCCCGGAACTCATGTTGCAGGAGGGCATTATCGATCATCATCAGGTTGCAATCCTTCCTGAATCGGAGTCTTCAGGTGCAGCAATTCTCCCCGAAATTCAGCTGAAGGAGGAGTTCCTCCGTTCTGCAGCCCGGCAGAATAACTGCGGCCGGGACGATCCAGAATTCGAGACCTTCAGTAACAGGAACCGGATCTGGCTTGAAGATTTCTCCCTCTTTTCGGCTATTGCACGGACTAGGGGAACAGACTGGTCGGTATGGCCAGAGGGCATCCGTGAAAGGAGTCCAGCTGTTCTGGAGATGCAGCGCCAAAAACTCGCTCCTGCAATTGAAGAAGAGCAGTACATCCAGTACCTCGCATTCTCCCAGTGGGATGCCCTTCATGCGCACGCCCGGAATCACGGGGTCCGGATAATCGGAGACCTTCCTCTCTACCCGGCGTATGAGAGCGCTGATGTCTGGTCTCACCAGGATCTCTTCCGGCTCGATGATAACGGACATCCTGGTGCAGTTGCCGGAGTACCCCCTGACTACTTCAGCAAGACCGGGCAGTTGTGGGGAAATCCTGTATACAGGTGGGAGGAGATTGAACGGCAGGATTTCTCGTGGTGGGTGGACCGGGTTGAGCACCTGATCAGGATCTGTGACTGCCTCAGGGTCGACCACTTCCGGGGGCTGCAGGCCAGCTGGGAGATCCCTTCTGGTGCAGCGACTGCCAAAGAGGGCTGCTGGGTCCGGGTGCCCGGGAAGGCTCTCCTTTCCTGCCTGGCAACCCGCTTACCGTCGCTCCCCCTGATTGCTGAGGATCTCGGAACGATCACCTCGGAGGTCACGGAGCTGATGACTGCATTCGGAATTCCGGGAATGCGTGTATTGCAGTTCGGGTTTGACGGCGATCCGAATAATCCGCATGCTCCCGCGGCCATCAGCGAGAACGTGATGCTTTATACCGGGACTCACGATAACAACACGGTGAGGGGATGGTTTGAAGCCGAAGCCGGTCCGGATACTAGAGAGCGGATAGCCGCGGCTCTCAAGAAGATACCCACCGCTGAAGAGATCGCAAAGGACATGATCGGACTTGCCCTGGACTCTTACGCACGAGTGGTAATCATTCCCGTCCAGGACCTCCTCAGCCTTGGGAGTGAAGCACGGATGAATCTGCCCGCGACAACGGAAGGGAACTGGCAGTGGAGGCTCAGGCCCGGCGAACCGGGTGTGGACGACTGGGAATGGCTGCGGGAAAGGACAGCCCGGGCGGAGAGATAACCGCTGTTGTTAGTGCCCTTTCAGGTATCTGAACCTAGTAGATGGCAAGCACAAACCCACCCCGGAAAAAAAGAGAGGAAATACTGGCTGTGCTTAATCTTTGAGCAGAACGGAAAATACGGGAAGGTACTTCTCCGGAAAGTTGAGGAAGGAGAGTGCATCCTCGTTTCCTATAAGTTTATAGAGTGGTCCCCTGCAGAGCGGGTGAATCTCACCGGTACACGTCGCTCCAATATATCGTATCGGAGGCAAATCCGGATATCGGGGATTTTTCTGCAGCCTTCCATCACTCATTTCGTAATACGCCCCACCCTGATATTTTTCATACAGTTCATATTCACTTTCAAACTCCCTTGATACAATATTTGCCATGACGAGCGTTGTATCATGTGAAGGATTAATGGTGACATGTCCGTATCCAGGGGGAATGATTACAAGATCCCCCGCATCTGCTGAGACAATAACGACATCATCAACGGGTCGGGACTGAAGAAGGTAATGTGCCTGACCTTCAACAACTTCATAGATTTCCGGATACTCAGTTCCGGAAGGATTTTTCGGGTGATAATGCCCTTTGGTTTTCACCAGTTCACCACAAATCGTACGGGAGGGGATGACGGTTATATCATATCGCAGGTGATTGTGGTGTAACCAGTTCCAGTCAGCATCCGATTTTGCCAGATCCCGGTACATAAAATAAAGAGAACCACCACTCTTACATGAGGGATCTGCCAGAACCGGACGCATATCCTCAACAGTCCGAACCGCTGGTTGAGGAAGCTCACCTTGCCATATAGACATCACTTCTCCCTTCGTATTGCAAGTAAATAATAATTACCGGCGTTAACATAAGCAGGCACTACAATTCCGGCCTTTTTTATCGTTCTCTGTTCTGATTTTGTAGTATGGTCTCAGGAATCCTTCAGGTCCGGGTTCAGTTACAGCGGCACAAATTCAGATCTCCAATGAGAAAAACTATACCTCTTCTCAAACAGATACCGCTATAGACAGAAATGCAGAACGAGCTGATACACCGGCCAGGGGGATCCCCTATACCCGATCGGATACATGGACTGGAAGACCTTGCCTACAACCTCTGGTGGAGCTGGCACCCCGAAGCCCGCATTCTCTTCAAGCAGATAAACCAGCACGCATGGAGGGAGAGCATTCACAACCCGGTGAAGATGCTCAGGGATATTCCGGACCCCTTCTTAAAACGGGTCACTGAAAACCCGGAGTACCTCCGCCGGTACGATATCACAATGGAGCGGTTTTCCCGCTATATGACGACCCGGAACGGCTGGTTTTCCGAGGACCGACCTTCTTCCAGTCCGCTTACCATCGCATATTTCTCCGCAGAATACGGTCTGCATCACTCCCTACCCCTCTATGCAGGGGGGCTTGGGTTCCTTGCCGGCGATCACCTCAAGGAGTGCAGCGATCTCGGCGTTCCCCTAGTAGCCGTTGGATTCATGTACTCACAGGGTTACATTCACCAGCGTATCCTTCCTGACGGATGGCAGGACAATTTCTGGGAGGACCTCGACCGTGATGCCGCCCCCGTGTCACGCGTGACAGACCGTGGCGGTAAGCAGATGGTGATTGAGGTTCCGCACATCACCCCTTCGATCCACGTCGCGGTCTGGCGGGTCGATGTCGGCAAGGTTCCCCTCTACCTCCTTGACACAGATATCTCCCGGAATGATCCCACAACGCGGGCTATCTCTTCCCGTCTTTATACCGGTGACAAAGAACAACGCCTGGTCCAGGAAATCGTACTCGGGATCGGCGGACGGAGGGTTCTTTCTGAATTGGGAATAAATTTCTCGGCAGTTCACCTCAACGAGGGGCATCCCTCATTTGTTCTGCTGGAACGAACCCGGGAGCTGGTCGAAGGCGGCCTTCCGATCTCCGAAGCTTTGAACCAGGTGCGGGGAACATCGGTCTTTACAACCCATACCCCGCTGGCTGCCGGCAACGACATCTACCCTCCCTCTCTCATGGACAAGTATTTTTCAGGCTATTATCCTGCCCTTGGGATTGACCGCGAGACATTTCTTGACCTCGGCCGGAACCCCGGTGACACCTCCGGCTGGTTCAATATGGCTGCATGTGCCCTCAAGCTCACGGCATTCCACAATGCTGTCTCCCGTCGGCATAGCAGCGTATCCCGTCAGATGTGGCACCACCTTTGGCCTGACCTCGCGGAAGAGAAGGTTCCGATAGATGCCATCACCAACGGGGTGCATGTCCCGACCTGGCTGAATTCCCGGATGGAGGGGCTTTTTTCCACCTACATCGGCCCCGTCTACCCTCACTGGCAGCATGAACACGACAATCCCGTTCTCTGGGGGATGGTTGATGAGATCCCGAACCGGGAAATTTGGGCCCTTCACCTCTGGCTCAAAGCAAAGCTGTTAAACCGGATCCGGGAGCGAAAACGGCAACGCTGGGCTTCTCACCTCAAAGAACCCCTCAACCTGGTTGCCGACGGACTGATGCTCAATCCCACGGTACTGACCATCGGGTTTGCCCGCCGTTTTTCCAGCTACAAGCGGGCTGACCTGATCTTTCACGATATCGACCGCCTGAAGCGGATCGTTACAAACCGCTGGTTGCCGGTCCAGATCATCTTTGCCGGAAAGGCCCACCCGGATGATACTGAGGGAAAACAGATACTGCAGCGGATATACCGGCATGCGCTTGCTCCGGAGTTCGAAGGGCGGATCGCCTTTGTGGAAGATTACGGCGAGCAGACTGCCCAGTACCTGGTCCACGGTGTCGATGTCTGGCTCAACAATCCCCTGCCGCCCATGGAAGCCTGCGGAACCAGTGGTATGAAGGCCGCTCTGAACGGGGTCCTGAACTGCAGCATCCGGGATGGCTGGTGGCTCGAGGCCTACAATGGGAAGAACGGGTGGGCATTTGGAGGGGAAGGGTGGTCTCCGGAACGTGATGCCCTAGATGCCAACGAGTTGTATGCTCTGCTCGAGAAGGAGATTGTTCCGCTCTACTATTCTACCTCCCTCGATGGTATACCTCACGGCTGGGTGCAGATGATGAAGGAGTCGATCAAGAGCATCGC
>JAJRBS010000141.1 GCA_028679325.1 Methanoregulaceae archaeon
CTGACTGAATACACGTCATGACCGTTTTGTATGTGAGAGCGACTTTATACGGAATGGCGATACGGAACGAGTGCTGGCAAGACACATGCGCCTGACTGAATGCCAACAGAAGGGAAGACACAGGCTTGACCTCTCGGCCGCGGGCTTTGAGAAGGAATATGTTCTCCGCAGGACTGACGGCACCACGGTCTACGCTGCACGCGACCTCGCCTACCACATCTGGAAAGGCCATAATTTCGACCGGATTGTTGATGTCCTTGGTTCGGATCACAAACTGATAGGGGGCCAGCTCTCTGCCACGCTGGGGATGATAGGGGAGAGGATCCCCGAGATCGTTTATTTTGAGTTCGTTTCGCTGCCTGAGGGGGCAATGAGCACCCGTGCCGGTAAGTTTATTTCGGCCGATGAGCTGATCGAAGAAGTAACACGACGGGCATTTGAAGAAGTGTCATCAAGAAGGGATGATCTCGATATACCGGCACGACAAGCGATCGCCCGGTCTGTCGCCCTGGCTGCCATCCGGTACGACATCGTCAAGATTTCACCGGATAAGAGCACGGTCTTCGATTGGAAACAGGCCCTTGATTTCGAACGCCAGAGCGGGCCTTACATCCAGTATGCCCATGCACGAGCCTGCAGTATCCTCGCCAGAGCAGGTGAGTTCGTCCCATCCTTTGGCCCGGCTATGGAGAGTGAGATCTCCCTCGCCAAGCATATCGCAAAATTCCCCTGGGTTGTCAACACCGCGGTGAAAGAACTCAAACCCCATCTTGTCGCAACCTATGCCCGCGAACTTGCAGATCTCTTCAATGTCTTCTACCAGTTCGAGCCCGTGCTAAAAAGTGAGGGGGAGACCCGGCAGAGCCGGCTGACTCTTGTGCTCGCGACAAAAAATACCCTTTCGGAGGCGCTTTCCACCCTTGGTATCGAGGCTCTCGCCACCATGTGAGGCTCTTCGGAAGCAGGGTTACCAGTTTTTTGCTCCCGATTCCTCCGCTGCGGTTAAACCCTGCCTGTGGTGCAAGAAAGCCCTGAAGGGCGGGGAGATGTGCTACAAGCACCAGTTCTATGGTATTGAAAGCCACCGGTGTGTCCAGATGACCCCGACCCTTCGCTGCAATCATCGGTGCCTTTTCTGCTGGCGTTCGTTTGAACACGAGCATCCGTCAGAGCGTGACTGCCCACCTGAGGAGATCCTGGCCCGGATTCCCGCTCTCCAGAAAAGGGCTCTTTCAGGCTACAAGGTGTCTCCTTCGGTTACCGGGGAACGGTTTTCACAGGCACTTGATCCCCGCCATGTCGCCATATCGCTCTCCGGTGAACCAACCCTCTACCCTTACCTCCCCGAGCTGATCGATCTCCTCACCGCCCGTGGCTTCACGACCTTCCTGGTCAGTAACGGGACGAGCCCCTGGATTCTTAAAAAGTGCAGGCCATTTCAACTCTACGTCTCACTCCCTGCGCCCGATCATGCCTCCTACCTCAAAATATGTCGCCCCCTGGATGACTTTTGGGAGAATATCCGGGAGAGCCTGGCCCTTCTCGAAGACCGGAGGTCGGCGGTCCGGATAACCCTCGTGGAGGGGCTGAATACCTTCATGCCTGAACGGTACGCCCAGCTCCTGCAGGATTCCGGTGCCCGTTACGTGGAGGTGAAGGGATATATGTATCTTGGATACAGTAGAAAACGTTTGAACAGGGAACATATGCCGGAACATCACCGGGTAAAAAGTTTCGCTGCAGCGATTGGAGAGCGGTGTGATTACTGTATCACCGATGAGAACCCTGCTAGCAGGGTTGTCCTTCTGGAGCGCGTACCATGAGGTTTGATCCTGAGAAATTCAGGAAACTCGCGAAGGAGCACTTCGAAGAGGCCTGGCAGAAGGGCCCGGAGGTTATCTCTCCTCCGGGAATCGATTCATGCTATCCCCGGCTCGAGTATAAAAAGGCGGCCGCCCACCCCATCTTTTCCATGGTGCATCGCCTTCGGGAGGTGTACCTGTCCCTTGGTTTCGATGAGATCTGTAATCCAGTCATCGTAGATGAGAAGGAGGTCTACCGGCAGTTCGGGCCCGAGGCTTCGGCTGTTCTTGACAGGGTCTATTATCTCGGCGGGCTCGATCGCCCGAATCAGGGAATTGGTAAGTCGGAGCTCTCAGGAATTGAAGCAATAACAGGAAAGGAAGTGTCGGCCGCGAAGGAGAATGGTCTCAGGGAGCTCCTCCAGGCCTATAAGAAGTCGGCTATTGATGGCGATGATCTCATCAGGGCAACATCGGAAGTGTTGGGCATTGATGACGGCAGGACGGTTCAGATCTATGAGCAGGTCTTCTCGGCCTTCAGGGAGCTATCGCCCCGGTCATCGCGAAGCACTCTCCGGAGCCACATGACCAGCGGGTGGTTCCTCACCCTTGGGGCGATCTGGGAGAAATATCCCCTCCCGCTCCGCCTCTTCTCTGTGGACCGTTGTTTCCGTCGGGAACAAGAAGAAGGGCCTACCCGCCTCATGAGTTACCATTCTGCCTCCTGTGTGGTCGCCGGTGACGAGGTCACTATTGAAGAGGGGAAAGCGGTCAGCCAAGCTCTTCTGTCCGCCTTCGGTTATACCGACTTCCGGTTCCAACCTGATGAGAAACGTTCGAAATACTACATGCCTGGCTCCCAGACCGAAGTTTATGCCCGGCATCCGGTGCATAACTGGGTGGAGGTCGCAACATTCGGCCTATACTCACCATCGGCACTCGGTGAGTATGAAATAGGTGTGCCGGTCATGAACCTTGGCCTCGGTGTTGAGAGGCTTGCGATGATCGCGTATGGATCCGATGACATCCGGAAGCTGACCCATCCCCAGTTCTTTCCTGTGGCATATACCGACCTGGAGCTGGCGAAAGCGGTAACCATCCGGGAGGAACCCAAAACCCTCGAAGGCAGGTCTCTTGCCCGAACCATCATGCTCACGGCAAGGGAAAAGGGCCAGACCCCGGGGCCCTGTTCATTCCTTGCGTTTGACGGGGAAGTCAGAGGGACGGCGATCCGCGTGTTTGTCGAAGAACCTGAGTCAGGATCGCGGCTTCTCGGACCGGCATGTGAGAACGAGATCTTCGTCTTCCAAGGATCCGTTCTGGGGGTACCTGATACCGAGAAATGGAAAGAAGTCAGAAGCAGCGGTGTCAGCACAGGGATCTCCTATCTGTCAGCTGTGGCTTTCCTCGCTGCAGCCCGCATTGAGAGGGCTGCTGCATGCGGAAGGCCAGAGACAGTTCAGGTGAAGATGGCTAAACTCCCCAGCGATATCAATGTCAGGATACACGAATATGCCATGCGGTATATCACGGACAACAAGAAGAAGGTGGACGTGAGGGGACCGGTTTTCCTGACCGTACGATCAGAAGTGGCCGGCTGACCATCACTCTTTTATTTGTACTTCTCCGGCGGGGTATTTTGGACGATAGAGGATTTTGCCG
>JAJRBS010000033.1 GCA_028679325.1 Methanoregulaceae archaeon
GGAATCGTGGCTGCCCGGTCATCCCGGATCACCTTGATGCCGGTATCTTCCCGCATTGCATTCAGGGCTTCAAACTCGCGGTTGCTCCGGTATTCAGTGAAAAACGAGATGCTTGTAGCGAGGAGGACCGCAAGAAGGATCCCAATAGTGTCAACCAGGCCCCCGCCCTCAATTGTCGATACAATTGCCGAAATGAAGACGGCGACAAGCAGGATACGGATAATCGGGTCGTTGAACTTCTCCAGGAATTGCCGCCACAAAGCTATCCGTTGGGGAGGAGTCAGCTCATTTTTCCCGTACCGTTCCCTCATTTCATGAACGGATTCAGAAGAGAGCCCATGCTGGTGTGCAGATTCTGGGAGGTCCCGGAGAGGGATCATTCTTTGAGGATATTGTTCTGCAGGTTTTTCATGCTTTTCACAGAGCGTAGGTTGAATGAACGCTATAGCCAGATCACGCCGCAGGGTCATTTAACCATAAAAACGGCCTTACACTCCTTCAACTGCATAATTGGATAGAAAGGAAATAGCCTTCTATTTCGGACAAGGGTTCGGTAGAGAAACCGGGTAGAATTCTCTATAGAGCGAGGACAGCCCTGGTCCCGCCATTATCCTTTATAAATCTCCAGAAAAAGAAAGGGTCCGGTTTACCCCCTTCGGATAGCAGGATCACTAGAGCCCAAGTATGGTGAGAAGATACAAAAGACCGATGATAAGGATAATCACTCCAACAACCACGATTCCCGTCCTTACCCCGAGCAGCTCCGGAATCGTATCTGCCGGGAAAAGTCCTTTTTTAAGGATCGACCGGTTCAGGTCCGGATAAATACGGGCAAAAATCCCCGCCCCGATCGCCATCCCGACCATCCCTATCAGGGCATCGACAGCACCTGCCCCGAACGCGGCAGCAGCAGTACCGGGACAATAGCCGAGGACGGCAAACCCGGTCCCGAAGATCAACCCTCCCACCACTGTTGCACCGATCGACCCCCTCGAGACATGGAGTCGGACGAGGCCGGCCGATTTCATCAGGAAGATCCCGATCATACCGACGACAATGGCCGAGAGCATGATCTTGACCACTGTGAAATCGGTGAGAAGGAGCTGGCCGATGATCACGTCGTAGTTTGTCACCCCTCCTTTCTGGAGGAGGAATCCGAAGACAAACCCGGTGACCAGCCCAAGTATGATCTGTGCCCGGGCGTTGCATCTGAGTCTTTCACATGCCATCTCCGCACCCCTCAAATGAACGAAAATCCAAAGATCAGCCCGGCAACGATGATACCTCCTGCAAAGAAGCAGATCGCTGCAACCCAGCTCGCGAGCGAAAGCTGGAGTGTTCCGGAAATACCATGCCCTGAAGTGCAGCCACCGGCCCAGCGGGCACCGAGCCCCAGCAGGAGCCCCCCCGCGAGTGCAACGGCGGAGCGAAGGATGGCATTCGTCCCGAATGCTTCGGCAAAGACCGGCGGCACAATCAGGACCGTGAAAGTGCCTGAGAGGTATGCCGACAGGAACGCCCCGATGATCAGCCCGATGATGAGTGTCCACTGCCAGTCGACTGTTGGCGTGACCTTCTGGTAGTAAGGCATCTGTTCGGACTTCTTGCGGGATAGTGCAGACTCCACCATCCCGGCCGACTTGGCATATGCCGTCGAACATCCGAGCGGGCGGTCAGAGAAGAGAAACGCGGTCCAGATCAGGACTCCGATCCCGGCACCGACTATGTATGGAGACCAGGACTCCATTGTCAACCATTCGATCATGATGATTCCTCTCTATCAACGGGAACGATGTTTCCGGATAAAATCCCTCTTTTCATGGCACGAAGCCTGCCCGTTTATACGCGATGAATCCGCCGGCAAGGTTTGAGACCCGGGAGAACCCGTGCATCCTGAGGATGCTCGCCGCGATGCTCGCCCGCTGTCCGCCCTTGCACATCACGATGTAGTGGCCTTCCGGGTCAAGCTCGGTGTACCGGGTTCTCAGGTCATGCCAGGGGATAGCGATCGCCCCATGCACCGGGGCGGCGGCCTGCTCTTCTCTCGACCGGACGTCAATGATGACGGCTTCGCCGGATTCGACCAGGGGGTGCATCTCGTGGGGAGAGATGACCGGGACCGTCCCTACCGGCAGTGCACCCACGCCCCAGGCGAGCATCCCCCCGTCGAGGTAGCCGGTGACGCGGTCGAACCCGACACGGTGGAGCTGGAGCGTTGCCTCCTCCACCTGGAACTTCTCATCGACCACGAGTACGATATCCCGGTCTGGCGGCAGGATCCAGCCGGCCTGGGTGGCGAAGTTCCCCGCGAGATCGATATGCCAGGAACCGGGGATATGAAACCCGGAGAAGGCCGGATAACTCCGGACATCGAGGAGGAGGGCATCCCCGCCAGCCAGCCGGTCGGCACAGGTTTTCGGATCGAGGGGAATCGGCTGCACGAGATCCCGCATCAGGGTTGGACCGGCCCGGTTAATCTCCGAGCACCGGGCGAAGTGATCCGGGGCGTCTGGCATGCCGGAGGTGAGAGACCGGATAAACTCCTCGCGATCCCGGATCTGGAGAGCATAGTTGTATCTCTTCTCGTAGCCTATGGTGCTCGTCCGCTTTGCCCCCATTGCCCGGCCGCAGAGGGATCCCAGTCCGTGGGCGGGATAGACCTCGCATTCATCCGGAAGCGTCAGGATTTTCTGGTGAAGGTTGTCGTAGAGGGATGATGCAAGTTCCCGGGCTCTCCCTGGGAAGAGATCAGGCCTCCCGACATCACCGACGAAAAGTGTGTCGCCTGAGAAGAGGGCGATGGGGGTCATCCCCCTTGTCTTGTCCGTAGCGATGTAGCAGATATGTTCGGGAGTGTGACCCGCAGTCTCGATCACCGAGAGGTGGATAGTCTCAAGCTGGATCTCATCTCCTTCCACCAGAGGGATATGGGGAAATGCACAGTTCCCGGACCGTGACGCGTAAATCCGGGCCCCGGTCGCATCGGCGAGATCGAGGTGTCCTGATACAAAGTCGGCATGCAGGTGTGTCTCCATGATAATGGTGATTCGAAGCCCCATCTGCGTCGCGGCATCCAGGTACCGGGTAACATCACGTTCCGGATCGATAACAGCACAGGTCTTGTCACCGGCAACGATATAGGAGCTATGGGCGATGCCGGGAACGAAAAACTGGTAGATGTTCATATGTCTTTCTATCCGGTGAGCAGGTACATGAGTGTTACGGCAATGGCGGGACCGGTATGATCCCCCGTCTTCAGGAAATCTCGTTTCGTATACCCGCCTGGACCCATCAGGATGGCGGTAACCTGGTGGGAGAGAATAACTCTTCGCCAGAAAACTACTGTGGTCAAAGTATTTAGTCTGAAAAAGAAAGCCACATATATCCCGAAAAAATCACGATAATCCCGTGCGTTGATAGGGAACATTCTCAACCAGACAGATGACCCCCTATGATTGACGGACCGGAAGAGGTTCCCGAGATACCAACAAAGCCTGTCCCTCCACTCACGGTATCGGAACTCTACCATCTGTATGGAACCGGCAGAGAAGGTTTGACGCAGGCCGAAGCTGAGAACCGGCTCCGTCGCTACGGAAAAAATGTCATCCGGGAGGTCAAGGGGAAACCCCTCATTTTCAAATTTTTTGCTAATTTCACCCACCTGATGGCGATAATGCTATGGATCGGCGGGATTGTCGGCTTTATTGCCAAGCTTCCCCAGTTGGGTATTGCCATCTGGATGGTCAATATCATCAACGGGCTCTTCTCTTTCTGGCAGGAATACAGGGCTGAGAAGGCAACAGAAGCCCTGAAGAAACTCCTCCCCTCCTATGCCCGTGTGCTTCGTGATGGCGGGGAACAGCGAATCCTGTCAGAAGAGCTGGTGCCCGGGGACCTGATGCTTCTATCAGAAGGAGATCGCATCTCGTCAGATGGACGCCTGGTGGAAGTTGCCGAACTTCGAATTGACCAGTCGACCCTTACCGGGGAGTCACGCGCAATCCGGAAAACCTGTGAACCGGTGCTGCAGGCTGATCTCACCTTTGCCGAAACCCCCAACATGGTCTTTGCCGGAACAAATGTTGCCACCGGTACCGGGAAAGCTGTGGTTATTGCCACCGGGATGGAGACTGAGTTTGGCAAGATTGCTCATATGACCCAGTCGGTCAGTGACGAACTCAGCCCGCTTCAGAAAGAACTGGCCATTGCTACGAAGATTGTAACTATCATTGCCTGTAGCGTCGGCCTTATCTTTTTCCTCCTCTCCGCCGTCCTGGTCGGCGTGAACCTCGCGGAGAGTTTTATTTTTGCCATGGGCATGGTGGTGGCATTTGTACCAGAGGGGATGCTGCCCCTGGTGACCCTCTCCCTGGCCATGGGAACCCAGCGTATGGCCGGCCGCCATGCCCTGATCAAACGGCTTTCAGCGGTCGAGACCCTGGGGTGCACGACAGTCATCTGCACGGACAAGACAGGGACCCTGACCCAGAATGAGATGACGGTCCGGGAGCTCTGGTTCTCTCACCGTTCACTGACGGTGACCGGTGTGGGGTACACCCCTGCAGGCCAGCTTCTCGAAGGCGGGCAGCCAGTCCCGCTGGATACCGATCTTTATCAGCTTCTTCTTGCAGGGAGTCTGTGCAACAACTCCCGGGTTATAGCACCGAATCCCCCGGCAAGCCACTGGACAATTCTCGGGGATTCAACTGAGGCGGCCATGAAAGTGGTGGCGCTCAAGACAGGAATGGATTTGGAAAAAGAAGCCCGTTCTTTGCCCCGTCTCCGCGAAATACCCTTCAATTCTACACGTAAACGGATGAGCACGATCCACCAGCTGCCTTCGTCGAGGGTTGTCTTCGTTAAGGGAGCCCCTAAAGAGATCATTGACCTCTGCTCGCATATCAGGCTGAACAAGGAAAACTATCCGATGGATGAACAGACTAGGGCTCACATCATGGCAGCAAATGATGAGTATGCCCGGAACGGGCTTCGCGTGCTTGCTGTTGCGGAACGGGAACTTCCGGATATGATTGTTGATTACCGGCCGGAGATCGTTGAACAGGACCTGTGCTTTCTTGGCCTGATGGCCATGATGGATCCCCCCCGTGATGAAGTGGCCCAGGCCGTCGAAAAGTGTCACCACGCCGGAATCCGCATCATCATGATCACCGGGGATTACGGGCTGACTGCGGAGAGCATTGCCCGGCGTATCGGCATTATCCGGGCGCAACAACCCCGTATCATCAGCGGTAACGATCTTGATGCCATGGATGACACACTCCTCAAAGCAGTACTCCCCGAAGAGATCATCATTGCACGGGCTGCTCCCGAGCATAAACTGAGAGTGGTAACGGCCCTGCCGGAACTTGGCCATATTGTCGCAGTAACCGGGGACGGGGTGACTGATGCCCCGGCGCTCAAGAAAGCCGATATCGGTGTTGCCATGGGAATTGCCGGCACAGACGTGGCCAAGGAAGCTGCGGTCATGATCCTCACCGATGACAATTTTGCCTCCATTGTCAATGCAATCGAGGAGGGGAGGGGGGTATATGCCAACATCAAGAAGTTTATCAGCTATATCTTTACCAGTAATACCCCGGAAGCAGTCCCTTTCATCCTCTGGGCTCTCAGCAGGGGGCGAATTCCTCTTGCGCTCAATGTCATGCAGATCCTTGCCATAGATCTCGGTACCGACATGGTGCCGGCGCTGGCTCTCGGCAATGAGCCGCCGGAACAGGGACTGATGGACAAGCCTCCCCGCAATGTCAGGGAGCATGTGATCGACCGGTTCCTGGTGGTCAGGGCATACCTCTTTCTCGGCCTGATCCAGAGTCTGGCAGCAATGGCTGCCTTTTATTTCATGTACTGGACCAATGGCTACTGGGGGCAGTGGCTTGACCTTCCGTCAACCGGAATCCTTTACGAGGCCGCAACTGCGATGACTCTCGGAGCTGTGGTTACGACCCAGATCGGGAATCTTTTCGCCCAGCGCACTGAGCGTACCTCTGCTTTCCGGGTGAGCTGGTTCAATAACCGGATGCTCTGGATAGGGATTGTGTCAGAACTTCTGATCGTATCGATGATCATTTATATTCCATTTTTCCAGCAGCTGTTCGGGACGGCTTCATTTCCGCTGGCCAACTGGGTGTTCCTCTTTGCATGGACTCCGTCATTATTGCTGGCCGATGAATTCCGAAAAGCGCTCCTGCGCAAGAGGGAAAAGGGGAGAAAAAACGTGTCTGAAGGAGGAGTATGACGATGAAAATCATGATTATCGGGTGTGGCAGGCAGGGTGCTGAACTGGCAAAAGCTCTCATCCTGAATGGATGTGAAGTAACCGTGGTGGATAGTGACCAGACGTCATTTGAACGGCTGGGTTCGTCATTCGGGGGGCGGGTCATTAGAGGGAACGGGATCGATCACGACGTCCTGGTGCAGGGAGGAATTGAAGAAGCAGACGGACTGGCAGCGGTTACCGCAAGCGATGAGATCAACATCGTTGTCGCCCGCCTGGCCCGTCAGGTGTTCCAGGTTCCCCGGGTTGTAGCCCGGGTGCATGATCCCCTCAAGGCTGAAATCTACCAGAGACTTGGCCTTATGACTGTCACTCCCGCGACGCTGGGAACCCAGCGGTTCAGGGAACTGCTCACTTTTTCCGCTCTTGAACCTGTCAAGAGGCTGGGAAATGGCGAGGTGGGCATCATAGAGATCGAAGTCCCTCCAGGTCTTGTTGGCCGGACCGTCTATGACCTGACAGTCCCCGGGGAGATCCAGGTGACGGCCATCACACGGGGAAAAAAGACTGAAATCCCGATGTCCGGTGCATTGTTCCGTGAGAAAGACATCATCCATATCGCAGTTGAATCGGGCTCAACGAATTACCTGAAAGGTTTGCTCGGAATTCCCTGAGGGATATCTTATGAAGTACGTCATAATTGTGGGTGGAGGCAAGGTGGGTGCGTATCTTGCGTCCCTCCTCCTCGCCGAGGGGTATACAGTCAGGATAATAGAAGGAAACCGGGCCGAAATTTCACGGCTCAGCCAGGAATTCACGGGAGAGGTTGTTATTGTGGGCGAGGGGACGGATCCGGCTGTGCTGGAAATGGCCGGGGTTCGGAAAGCGGATGTTGTTGCAGCAGTGAGCCGGGCAGACGAGACCAACCTGGTGGTCACAAGCCTGGCCCGGTTTGAGTTCAATGTCCCCCGCACGATTGCCCGGGTTAATACACCGAAAAATGCCTGGCTGTTTACTCCGGAGATGGGGGTTGATGTTGCTCTGAACCAGGCTGACCTGATGGCACATCTGATTGCCGAAGAGATGAC
>JAJRBS010000213.1 GCA_028679325.1 Methanoregulaceae archaeon
GTATAGGTGCCGGGCTCCTCGTAGAGGAAGTAGGGGTTCTGCTCTGACGAATAGCCTCCGTCTCCAAACTTCCAGAGCCATTTTGTCGGGTGTCCGTCCGAGGTATCGGTGAACTGGACCAGTAGCGGGGCGGTACCCTCAACCGGTTCGGCGGTGAAGCTGGCGATCGGGGTCGAGACGACAACAACACAGGATTTCTTCACGATCTGCGTGGATCCCCCGCTGTTGGTTGCCTGGAGCAGGACAGTGTAAATCCCTGGTTCCTGGTAGGTGTGGACCGGGTTCTTCTGGTCGAATCCAACGACCGATGTTCCGTCACCGAAGTTCCATGCCCAGAGGAACGGGCTGTTGGTGGACTGGTCTGTGAACTGTACGGTCAGCGGTGATGTTCCCTGGGCCGGGTCAGCCCTGAAGTCCGGGACCGGTGGCGGGAGTGTAATGTCGAATCCCGATGGGAGTGCACCTGATTTCCCGTCTGTATTGAAGACCACGACGTTCCATTTCCCGGCCACCCTGCCGGCCAGGTCGAACGTGCAGTTTATCGCCGTCGAACTGATGACAGTGATATTCGTTGCCGTAACCGCGGACTGTCCGCTCTTTGTCAGCTGGACCGACGCACCGGGGAGGAACCCGGTTCCGTTGAGGGCTCGGATGGTCACCGGCCCGTTGTTGGGAGCCTTGTTCGGGGTCACGGATATTACCGTGGGTGCCGGGTTCTCCACGGTGAAGGTGTTGGAGAGGGTTCCTGTCTGGTCATCGGGGTTCCGGACCACGATATTCCAGAGACCGGTCTTGACGCCGGCCAGGTTGAATGTGCAGGTGATCTTCGACGGACTGACTACGGTTATTCCGGTCGCAAGGATGTCGGGTTCTCCCATCTTCGACATCTTCACCGTCGCCCCGGGGAGGAAGTTGGAACCCGCAAGGTTGGTGACAGCAACAGAGCCGTTATTGATGCCTGATACGGGAGTAATGGAACTGACCGTCGGGGCCGGATTGACGACTCCGAAAGCGGAAGCGAGGCTGCCCTCCTGGCCGTCATTGTTCCTGACCACGACATCCCATGATCCTGTCGCCTTCCCGGTGAGGTTCAGGGTGCAGGTGATCCGGATGGGGCTTATCACCGTAACATTTGTTGCCGTGATGTTCGTTTGACCGTCCTTCTTCAGGAGGACTGTCGCCCCGTTCTGGAAACCGGTGCCGGACAGATCGGTAATCGCGGTTGTCCCGGTATTGATTCCACTGGACGGTGTTATTTCCGTGATCACGGGGGGTGCCGGGTACCTGATAAAGAGTCCCCCTGAAAGCGTCCCGGACTGGTTATCGGTATTCGTTTCCACGACATTCCATGAACCGACATCCGCTCCGGTCAGGTCAAAGAAGCAGAGAATGGTCGTTTCGTTCTCGACCGCCGGTGTTCCCTTGGCCTCGATGTCCGGTTCGCCGGCCTTCACCAGGCGTACCCTGGCATCATCGAAGAATCCTGTCCCCGAAAGCACCATGATACCGGTGATTCCGCCATTGTCATAGCTGTCGGGAGATAGACCGGTCACGGTTGGTGCCGGGTACTGGGAGAAGAAGGCGTCATAGAGGATGACTCCCTGCCCGTCCGGGTTCTCGACTTTCAGATCCCAGAGGCCGGGGGCTGCTCCGGAGAGGTCGATGCTGCAGATGAGCTCAGAGGGATCGGTCTCTGTGATGGTGATCTGGATGTCGGGCTCGCCTGTCATCCCGAGGTTCGCGGTGCACCCGGGAAGGAAGTTGGTCCCCTCAATTGTTGCCGGGAGTGTTTCACCGATCACGCCCGCACCGGGAGTGATACCCGTGAGGGAAGGTGGCGGGTTTGCAATTGTGAATGCACCGGGTAAAACTGCTTCCTGTCCGTCGGTGTTTGCCACCGAGACGCTCCAGGGGCCGGCCTCAGCTCCGGATAGGTCGACGGTGCAGATAATCTTTCCTGCCGTGACAACATTCACCGGGTCTGCCACGATATCGGCCTCTCCCGTCTTTCTGAGAGTAACAGAAGCCCCGGCAAGGAAATTCGAGCCGGAAAGGTTGAGAGCTGCGACCGGGTTATTATTCAGCCCGGTGTCAGGAACGACATCAGTCAGGGTCGGGGCAGGATTGGTGATCGCGAAGAAGACCGGAGTGCCGGTGTTGGTCTGTCCGTCATCATTAGTCACGACAACGGTCCAATCGCCGGCCATCGCTCCCGTGACGTTAAACTGGCCCGTGATCTTTAAGGGACTGATGACATTGACATCAGTCCCGGGGATATCCGGCTGCCCGGCCTTCTTCAGGGCTATCGTTGCACCGGTCTGGAATCCCGTGCCTGAGAGATCGGTGATGGAGACTGGGCCGGTGTTCTGGCCTGATCCCGGCGTAATACCGGTCACTGCCGGTGGCTGCGGGTAGTACAGGATAAACCCGTCATCGAGTGAACTAAACTGCCCGTCGTCATTGGTCACCACCACATCCCATGAACCACCCTTCCTCCCGGACAGGTCAAAGAAACAGAGTATCTTGTCCGGGTTGACGATCGGGTTGTTGATGGTCGGTATATCTGCCTGTCCGCTCTTTTTCAGGGCGACGATTGCACCGGGCCGAAAACCGCTTCCGGCAAGGTTCGTGATCCCGATGACCTCGTTATTCTTTCCCGACGAGGGCGTAATGGCCGTCACAAGGGGAGGCAGGTATTGGATAGAGTATCCCCCGGGCAGCATCGAGAACTGGCCATCGGCATTGGCGAGCACCACGTCCCAGGTGCCGGTCTCTGCCCCGGTCAGGTCGAATCTGCAGGTGATCGTTGACGGGTCGATCAGGTGGACATCGGTGGCATTGATGATGTCATCATCATCTCCCGTCTTTACCAGGGCAACGGATGCCCCGGGCATGAAGTTGATCCCCGTCAGGCTGACAATCTCCTCTGAATCGTTACAGGTGCCGATGTCAGGGGTGATTCCGAACAGCTCGGGCGGGAGATTCAATATGGTGAAACCCTCCGGAAGGACAACCTCAGTCCCATCGGTATTGTTGACGATCACGACATTATAGATCCCGGCAGCCTTTTCCTCAAGGTCGAAGACACAGGTTATCCAGGACGGACTTCCCTCCGTGATGAACAGCCCGGTGATATTTGGCTCCCCGGTCCTGACCAGCCGGGCACTGGCACTGCCCGGGAGATCCGTCCCGGTCACCGTCGTGAAAACCATACCGGTATTCACCCCGGTCTCAGGACTGATGGTGGCTATCGTGGACGCTCCGGCCGGGAGCATCAGCAGGGATGCAACCATCATCACGAAGAGACTTGTGAGAATGCGTTTCATGTTCCTATGAACACCTCTTCTATTATTTTTTTATACATCCTCCAATCACGAAATGAGTCGATTATCGGACCTCAATTCCATGATATAAATGTATTCATCATATCCTCTCTCGTAACACATATAAACTTTGTCCTAAAAACAGGGGGGAAAAAGACGTTTATTCTTCTTTACAGGCTCCTCTGGAGCGTGAAAACGGGATAGGAAGAAAGTCACTGCATAATCATCTGATTTCATGGCTCATTTGACCATGGTTGGACAATCGAATAGGATTGTACAAATTGCAAATGATATGCCAGAACAGCTTAACCGGATAAACCGATGAATTCATAAAATTAATAACGGAATCATACAACAAGGCCATCATTTCAGCCAAAAGAACATGCTTCCGTCTGATTGGATCAGGGGAAACCGGAAAGACCGGAAACACGTATCACTGTCTTATCCAGGGATAGATTATCGGGTTACCTGATAAGCTGGCATATTTACCAAATACCCATCAGCTTAACACCCCCCATTACCAGGTATCATCTTCCGGAAAGATGCTCGTAAAATCCTTTCCGGTTCTTTATCTGTCGGATAAATGTCTGGATCAAATTTCCGGGGAGAGAAAAGGTTTATGAGATCTTCTTAGAAAAGTTCAGATTTTTTGGCCTGGTCTTCAGGGCTTCGACCAGAAGTGAAACACCGTTCTCGATGTCCCGCAGGTCGACAACCTCGACAGGGGAGTGGATGTACCTGGCCGGA
>JAJRBS010000073.1 GCA_028679325.1 Methanoregulaceae archaeon
CGACCAGTAATCCTTTTTTCATGTGTTGTGGATAGGCAGGAGTACCCTTGCCCCACAACGGTTTTTACCGCGGTATAAAGACCGTTCTGCAACGTAAGTTTATTCTAATTCTACGCCTACACCATCTGTCAACAGGAGGTGTAATTGCATGGTAAATGTTTCAAAAGAAGGAGAGGTATACCTGTGTGAGATTTGCGGAAACGTTGTGGCGGTCAAAGTTGTCGGGGGCGGCGAGCTCGTTTGCTGCGGACAACCCATGACCCTCCAGAAGAAGGGGTGATCATGATGAAAGATGATATGAAAGATCTTGAGAGGATGATCGGAAAAGTGCCAAAGTTCTTCAAGGAACTGACGGTGAATGACCCGAAAATGTATGAACTGGTGATGAAGCTTGAAAGTCATATCTGGGATGATGGGGCTTTGACCCGGAAGACAAAGAAGCTCATTGCCATAGCCATTGCTGCATCAATGCGTGACCAGCATGCCACCCACGCCCAGCTGATTGGCGCAGCAAATCTGGGAATCTCTAAAAAAGAGGTCGAAGAGGCTCTCAGGGTGGCTTTCCTCCTCGCGGGGATGCCAGCCTATGTCTACGGGAAGACCCAGCTCGATGAGGTTATGAAGGAATAACCATGTGTGGCGACTACGGTTCAATGCCGGTGCTCGGGGAACCTGCCCCTGACTTCGAGGCGGTGACCACCAACGGCTCGATGAAACTTTCTGATCTCAAGGGAAAGTGGATTGTTCTGTTCTCCCACCCAGCCGACTTTACACCGGTCTGCACCACGGAGTTCATGGCCTTTGCCAGTGTAGCCGAGGAATTGAAAGGTCTGAATGTGCAGCTGATGGGGCTCTCTATCGACAGTGTCCACTCCCACCTGGCGTGGATCAAGAATGTGAAGGAGAAGATGGGCGTCGACATCCCCTTCCCCATCATCGCCGACCTTGATATGAAGGTGGCAAAGAAGTACGGCATGATCCATCCGGGGCAGAGCTCGACGGCGACAATAAGGACGGTCTTCTTTATTGATGACAAGGGAGTCCTGCGGGCGATGCTCTATTACCCGATGTCAAACGGGCGGTACATCCCGGAGATCATCAGGCTGGTCAAAGCCCTCCAGACAACTGACAAGCATGGTGTTGCTACTCCGGCCAACTGGCAGCCAGGCGACAAGGTAGTCGTTCCGGCACCGACGAACAAGGCTGATATGGACAAGCGCCTTTCCGAAGGATACGAATGTAAAGACTGGTATCTCTGTTTCAAGAAGATCTGAAATCTCCTTTTTCTCTTTTCAGTCCTGCGGCATCAGGGGCTCCGATAAATCTCGGATGGGATGAAGATTCTGCAAAAAAAGATGCATTATTATAAATTCCGATAGAAGCCTACTCTATGCCGATTAAAGTCCTTGCCTTCGCAGGGAGTCCGCGGAGGGGAGGAAACTCCGAGACCCTGCTCGACTGGGTGCTTGATGTGATTCGTAAGGAGCCGGAGGTGGAGATCGAGAAGATCCATCTCGATGAGGCAAACGTCAACCCCTGCAGGGGCTGCAATGCCTGCGAAGTCTTAAACAAGTGTGTGCAGCGTGATGGGATGGATGTCCTCCATGACAAGATCATCACCTGCCACATCCTGATCCTCGCCGCACCTATCTTCTGCATGGGGATCAATGCGCAGTCGAAAGCTCTCGTTGACCGGTTCCAGGTATTCCGTTCACGGAAATATGTCCTGAAACTCCCGGTTGTATCCCCGGAGCTGAAAGGGAAACGGCAGGGCATCTTCCTGTCGACAGCCGGACAGGACTGGGACTATGTCTTCGATGGGGCCATACCAACCGTGAAATGCTTCTTCCACGTTGTAGATGTGAGGGACCGGGATACCCGCTACCTCATGGTAAAAGGTGTTGATGAAAAAGGAGCAATTCTTTCCCACCCAACAGCACGGCATGATGCGGAAAAATTAGCAAAAGACATGATTATGAAGGTCCGAGACCTCCTGGAGCATGAACCCTGATGCCGGTAAAAGTCCTCGGCATTTCAGGTAGTCCCCACCGCCACGGCAATACAGAGGTGCTTCTTGATGCTTTTTTAGCGGGAGTTACAGAAGAGGGAGGAGAGGCAGACAAGGTAATCCTGAAGGATATTGAGTACTCCCCCTGCAGGGGATGCAATACCTGCCACAAGGATGGAGAATGTATCGTAAAGGATCAGGCAATTCCCCTTTTCGACCGTATCCTGATGATGGACTGTCTTGCGGCGGCATCCCCTATTTACAGCATGGGGATCACTGCAGAACTGAAGGGCCTGATTGACAGAGCCCAGTATATCTGGGCCAGGAAGTTTATTTTAAAAACCCTCTACTTTACGGACGACCACGTTCGGTCCCACAAGGGGATCTTCATCTCAACCGCCGGTCTCTCCTGGGACAATGTCTTTGATGCCGCCTTTCCGGCCATTACTGCTTTTTTCAACACTATCGGGTTCGAATACTATGACAACATCATCGCCAACGAGATGGATAAATACCACGGAATTCGGGGACATCCAACGGCTTTGAAGGAGGCTCATGCCAAGGGGCGGGAAGTTGTGCGGGTCCTTGAGGCTCTGAAGCGAGATGTTCCTGATACCGATTGATAGTCGTCAAACCTCCTGTTTTTCATCCCGGATAGAAGAGTGTTTCAGATGGATTCCTCATATTCATAATAGTCATTTCAACCACGAATCCAACCCGTTCACGGAATCCATGACATATCACAGGCTCCTCTCTTCATCCCCCTGATTCCTCCCGTCATTCTACAGGGAAACGACAAGGATGAAGTTGCCGCTTTCCTTGCTATATTCTTCAACCCGGGTAAAAACCCGTGCTGCCATACTGCCGGTGGTCAGGATGAGGGAATCCTGCCCCCGTAAAGCATGGAGGATGCACTTGTCGATGACCCCATAGGTGAAGTCGAGTGTCAGTTTTTCATGGACGGCTCGCTCTTTTGCCCGGGTACCCATGGCTCCGATCGCTGCGTGAGGGTGTGCTGCCTGCCATGCACAAAGCTTCCCGCTGTCCAGGAGATCGACATCACCAACGACGATTGATCCCAGACTCTTCTGCTTGTCCCCTGTTCGGAATGCGATGTCGAGGGCATTCATCATCTCCAATACCGTGCGGGGCTTCTGTTCAGGGAGTTCCAGGCCACGCCTGGATATCTCCCCGTAGAGTTCGAGGAGGGTTGGCATGGATAGTCGGGCTTTCCGTATAAGATCGGGGTTTCCAAACGCCACTTCCGGTACATCCTCCTGGAGGATCCTGCCTTCCAGCATGAGAATGGCCCTGTCTGCCCAGGGATACACAAGTTCGATGTCATGAGTGGAGATTATGACCGTTTTTCCTTCCTGGTTCAGCTCATCCAGGAGGTCCATGATATCTTCAGAACCGGATGGATCAAGTCCGGCGGTTGGTTCATCAAATACGAGCATATCAGGGTCCATGGCAAGCACTCCCGCAATTGCCACCCGTTTCTTCTCTCCTCCTGACAACTGGTGAGGTGGACGGCGCTCAAATCCCTCGAGCCCGACATGCCGGAGGGCAGCCCTTACCCCCTTATTCACCTCCTCCTCTGAAAACCCGAGATTTGTCGGACCGAAGGCAACGTCCTGGAAGACCGTTGGTGCAATAATCTGGCGGTCAGGATTCTGGAGGACAAATCCAACACGCCTCCGGAGGATCCTGAGCGATGTCTTGTCATACTGGATGGGTTCGTTATCAAAGAGCAGGCCCCCGGAGTCCGGCTTGAGCATCCCGTTGAACATCAGCAATAGTGTTGATTTGCCAGCGCCGTTCGGTCCGACAAGGGCAATTTTTTCCCCTTTACGGACGTGGAAGCTTATACCTTGGATCGCTTCCATGCCTCTTGGGTACCGGTAGCGGATGTCCCGTGCTTCGAGAATGATGCTGCTCATGGCTCTAGAGAAGAGTTGTACTCCCCGAGATGACGACAACCAGGGATGAGGTAATCAGAAACGCTGCCAGGGCCAGAGCAGGAACAGCCTCAATCGGGCGGTTCTCCCCAAGAACGACGAATTTGCCCGAATAACATCGTGCATCCATGGCCCGTATGAAATCCTCGCCAGCTTCCCAGCTCGCAATGAATACAGAGCCACAGAGGATCGCAAAGGATCGAATGGACTCGCGGAAAGACCCATATCCCAGGCGCATGACTTGTGCCTGGTAGGTCTGCACCAGCTGGTTCATCAGGATAAAGATGCTCCGGTAAATCATCATGGCAAGGTCTATTACCGCTTCGGGGATCCGGCACTGCTTCATCACGACGAAGAGATCGGTCATCGGAGTGGTGAGGGCTATGAACATCAATGCGGACATACCACCGATGACCCGGCAGAAAATAAAAAAACCCTCGCTGATACTTACACTGGTTACCGAGAGGGAAAACCAGGAAGCCGGGTTCCAGCTCCAGTATACCTCTCCACCGCCGGAGACAAGGATGATGGCCACTACACTCATGATCCCAAACCAGAGGGGGATAATAAAGAGTTCTCCGTATGTCTTTGGATCCACCCTTGCAAGAAAAAGGATTGCGATGGTGAGAACTGCGGCGATATAGAGAGGTGCAACGAAGCTCCTGGAGAGAAGACAGAGGAGGATTGCCCCCAGACCTGTCGCGAGTTTCAGGTAGGTATTGACCTCTCGTAGTCCATTTGTCTGGGCAATATCTTCCAGGAGTTCTTCGTACATGCGGCTTCCAAAAAATTCAGAGTCAGTCAACCATTTTTCTTCTGTCCTTTCCAGTAGCCAAACACCCAGCCAACAATTAAACCACCGATAGCTGCCTGCAGAGCAAAGAGTGCAGACTCGATATCGCCACTGGGAGGGACCCATTGACTGATCAGGGGCTGATAATCTTCTTCTGCCTTGCCGGTCATTTCTGCGATCTGCGATGACCCAACGGTATCGGACCCCGCGAATTCCGCACCGGCCATGAGCGAGCTTGTGGAGAGGAAAAGAGCGCAGAAGCCAATAACAGCGATAACAGAGATGATCTCCAGCCGGTATTTCCGCAGCATCATGCCTCACTCTGTGCTGCTCTGATCTTTTCTTCCGGGAATACGTTCAGGCGGACAAGGATGTCAGGTTTGAGCGCAACGATGTATTTGAACACTAGCGTCAGGATAATCCCTTCAATAACTGCCAGGGGGACCTGGGTCAATGCAAAAATGCCCAGGAACAGGACAAGGGAGCTGACAAAACCTCCCACTTCCGCAGGATAAGCCAGTGCCAGTTCGAGGGAAGTGGTGACATAGGTGAAGATATCGGCAAGGGCGACCGCAAGGAACACCGTCAGGTACATGTTCACTTTGGTGTTGCGAAGGAGACGATAGATCCCCCAGCCAATCAGGGGGCCGACGATTCCCATGGAGACGAGGTTTGCCCCGAGCGTCGAGAGCCCTCCGTGAGCCAGAAAGAGGCTCTGGAACAGGAGAACAATCGCGCAAACGACAGATGTAATCCAGGGCCCGAAACAGACCGCAGAGAGGCCGGTGCCTGTGGGGTGAGAACAGCTCCCGGTGACAGAGGGGAGTTTCAGGGATGACAGAATGAAGATGAATCCCCCCACCACTCCGAGCAGAGGCAGGGCTTCCCGATCCGCTTCAAGAACTTTCTTCAGCTGATAGACGCCGTATCCCAGGCAGGGCAGGGCTACAACCCACCAGAACACCGCCCATTGCAGGGGAAGAAAACCCTCCATGACATGCATTTAATTCCTCAAGTAAATTTTATTTAAAGTAAATTTATTGGATTAAGATCAGGGTTATGCCTATATATTTTTTTCTTTTTCAGGCATTCGCCAGAATATCGAGCAGATTTCTTTATTAAAGAATATACGGGTAGAAAGTTGCAAGGAGAACTCCAAAGGCCGCCACAATCATAACTGCAAAGATCGCCGGATTCCAGGCTAGGATCTTCCTGCCATCGAGAACACTGATTGGCAAGAGGTTAAAAGCCGCAATCATCGCATTGACCTGCAATCCAATCATCCCGATCGCAGACGCCAGATTCTGTATTGAGTTTCCAGGTCCAAGCCCTCCGGATGCAATGAGGATCAGAGCAAAAGGAACGCACAGAACAAGATTGGTAAGCGGTCCCGCTGCCGATATCTTTCCGTTTTGTTCACGGGTGATGCCTGTGCCGGAGATCATGGTTGCTCCCGGAGCAGCGAAGACCACGCCGACCAGTGCGGCCATCACCACTGCCACAAGGAGCATGATGTTATCTTTTCGGAATTCTGCCCAGTATCCATATTTCATCGCCGTGAACTTGTGTGCAAGCTCGTGAAGAACAAATCCGACCCCTACGGTGACCATCGAGAGGATAAGATAGAAGAGATAGTCGCTCAGGGTTATCTCCCTGAAAGGGCTCCCCCCCATAACCCCGACTCCGCCGGTAAAAGCAAGCGAGAAGGCAATGGATATGGCGAGCCATGCCACGATGAGATCGAACCTTTCTTTCCGCGATATTCTTTCGAGCATGAACCGTTTGTCCTTCCCAGTATGGTTTTTTTAGAGCATTATGTGTTTTCCCGGAAGAGCACCACATTTATCTTTATGCCTGTACCGTACTATATGCCATGCCAATAGAAGCGCTGCGGGCGGAGATAAACCGGATTGACCTGCTGATTATCGATCTTATTTCGGACCGGCAGAAAATAGCCGGAAAAATCGCACAGGTGAAGATGAACGAAGGCTTACCCATACACGACAACCACAGGACGCAGGAAGTGACCGGGTATGCCTTCAATGCCGCCGTGGAGAAGAACATAAATCCGGTCTATATAAAAAAGATCTTCGAGATTCTCATCGAAATGAGTGAAGAGCGGCAGAGAGAGTGTTCGGGAGAGGGGAATCTTCCCTGACCCGTCATAGAACCTCGAGCAGGAGAATTATCCCAAGGGCGATCATAACCACCCCCATGATCACCCTGACTGTCCGCCGTGAGCCGGTCCTTAACTGGTCCAGCCTCTCTACAGGTACCCCCCAGGTAAATATCGCGAGAATTATGATCAGGGGTAGGACAAAAAACAGGTTGTAAACAAGGAGGTACGGGATACCTTCTATCAGAGTCACCCGGTTTGAGAGCAGCGAGAGGATAGCAAGATAAATCCCTCCTGTACAGGGCAATTCAAACATCCCGACCAGCAATCCCACGGCAAAAGCTGCCGGAATTGAGGCTTTCCTGATATACTGGTCAATAACCCCCTTTCGTGATGCAGGTATCGATAAGATCACAGGTCCGGCTTCTCCTACCAGAACTGATGCTATACTTAAGATTCCTGCCCCGAGGGCAATGAGTGCTGCGATGAAGGAGATGAGACGCGAGATACCTGCGGTCTGGATCAGCGTGAAGATTCCCAGGCCGGAAAAGAAGTAGAATGTGAAGACTGCCAGAATGAAAGTTGTCCCGACGATAAGGACTTTTCTTCTCGATCCCAGGGCCATGATGGTTATGAGGAGGAAGATGAGCACCGAGAATGCACAGGGATTGATTCCATCGACAAGGGCTGATACGATGATCAGCGGAAGCGTGAGCTCTTCCTTCTCCCCCGGCTCAGTTACCTTCGGGGGGATAACCGGAGGATTCGCGATCGTCTGGTTCACCGCTGAGGGCAGATCCGCTGTAATCTCATCGTAGCCGCTAAGGGTGATATTTCCTATAAAAACCGAAGGGACCGAGATTGGTCCAGTACCATAATATTCCTTGAAATTTTTGAATAACGCAAGATTTTCTTCGCTCGCCATGACATCGACATAAGCGATTTTGACAGAGGGATTGTCTGTGGCGAACTTTTCGACAAAGGGGAGAGTTTTCAGGCATTCCCCGCAATTACGGTTGAAAAAGAAATATACCACAGGTTTCCCATCGTCCGTTACGACCGGAGAAAAGGTGGGGGTGAGACCCGGTTCCAGAACATCATGGGTGACCATCGGGGATGGGGATACCTGCGCCAGCGCTGGATGAGTCAGAATCAACAGGGTCAGGATAACGAGGATGCCGGATATCCCATACAATGTCGCATTTTCTCTGGATTTTTTCATAATACGGTCAGTTATCACGGGAGATCATGGTTCCGACTCCCTCATCTGTAAACATCTCGAGGAGGAGATTATGAGCGATATTCCCATTGATGACATGCCCGAAGGACACCCCCCCGGAAACAGCCCGCACGATTGAACTCACTTTCGGGATCATGCCTTCCCCGACTACTCCTGAAGAGATGAGCCCTTCGGCCTCTGATGCCTTCAGCCTGCGAAAGACCTTGCTCTTGGTCCTGTCCATAATGCCATCCACGTCGGTCATGTTAATCAGCTTATAGGCTTTGAGGGCGACGGCGATCTCACCTGCGGCTGTATCGGCATTGATGTTCAGGCTCTGTCCATTCCGGGCGATTGCCAGTGGCGCAACAACCGGGATGTAGCGGTTTTCAAGGAGGGTGTGAAGCACCGCGGGGTTGATCTCCTCAATCTCTCCCACCTGGCCGAGATCGACCTCTTCCTCTTTCCCCTCGACATGCACCTTCTGGGGGGTCATCTTTCTGGCAACGATCAGGCTTCCGTCGTTTCCCGAGATCCCCACTGCCTTCCCTCCTGATTTGGCAACAAGGGAGACGATATTGGAGTTGATCTTTCCGACGAGCACCATCTGGGCTATCTCAAGTGTCTCTTCATCGGTAATCCGGAGACCGGCAACAAACTTGGGTTCCTTGCCCATGGCTTTCATCTTCTCGGTTATCTCCGGACCCCCGCCATGCACGAGTACAACCCTGATTCCCACGAACTCGAGAAGGACGGCATCTTTGATGGCCTTCTCCAGGATGCTGGCATCGACCATGGCGTGGCCTCCGAGCTTGATGACCATCGTCTTTCCATGGAACTGCTGGATATATGGCAGGGCTTCCGTAAGGACCTGTTCGCGTTTCATGTGGTATACCGTCCATTAATTTCTACGTATTTTTCGGTGAGGTCGCAGCCCCACGCCGTGGCCATACCGTTCCCGGCATGGAGATCAAGCTGAAACATGACCTTTTTTCCGTGCATTGCCTTCTTTGCTGCAGCGAGATCAACCACAATTCTGCCGGCAGTCACCAGTGCTATCACCGCGGCGCCATCACTGATCAGGAGATCTGTCTTCCCGGGATCGAAGTGTACCCCTGCTCTTCCGGCCGCGGCAATCACCCGGCCCCAGTTCGGATCCTCTCCGTACACCGCAGTCTTGACAAGGGGAGACGAGGTGACAGTCCGGGCCACTCTCGCTGCATCTTCCTCGGATGGTGCTCCCTTGACGAATACCTCGATCAGCTTGGTTGCCCCTTCCCCGTCCATGGCGATCTGGATGGCCAGGCTCCTGCAACATTCCTCAAGGGCCTCCCCGAACTCCCCAAGCTTGATTTTACCTGCCAGCCCGGTTGACGTGCAGAGTGCGATGTCATTGGTGCTCATGTCACCGTCAACAACCACCTGGTTGAAGGTCCGGCGGGTGGCTTTTTTCAGCGCTGATTTCAGGTTTCTCGCTGTTATTTCGGCATCAGTGTACAGGAAGGCCAGCATCGTTCCCATGTTCGGAGCGATCATCCCGCTGCCTTTTGTGATCCCTCCCACCGTGAAGTCTTCTCTCGTAACCAGGGCGTGTTTTTCCGTGAGATCGGTGGTCATGATGGCACGGGCCGCATCCGTCTCAGCCTGTTCGGTCCTTTCCAGAACAGGAGCGATCTTTTTGCACTGCCGCTCGATCAGTGGTAGGTCGAGATACCGCCCGATCACGCCTGTGCTTGCCACACCTATAGCATTCGGATCAATACCCAACACCTCCCCACAGATATCACCCATGTGGACTGCATCCTGATACCCTCTTTCCCCGGTAAAGGCATTGGCGCACCCTGAATTGGCAATGACGGCTTCAAGACGCCCCTTGCGGATACGGTCTTCCATGAGGGAGATGGGCGGGGCACGCACAAGGTTCGATGTGAAGACACCGGCCGCGGTACCGGCCGCCTCGATCAGGGTAAGCCCGAACTTCCCCTCTTTGATGCCCGCGGCCCGCACCCCCTCCACACCACAGATACTCTTCATCAATTCCCCCTTTATGACGATGTTTCGCCCACGCCGCGGACGATATCGGCCCTTGCGACGATCCCGACCAGACGCCCGTTTTTAACAACCGGAAGGCGGGCCACTTTATGGGTGAGCATGAGGGAGGCGGCCTCCTCGATGTCAGATGATTCACCGATGGTGATGACAGGGTGGCTCATTATCTCCCGGACGCGTTTATCGCCGATGTGGGTCAGGGCGCTCCTGGTCTTTTCCCAGTTAACGAGCTCCCTTACCGGCACCTCGATCACCTCAAGGGGAGAAGGAAGCCAGAGATCCTCAGAGAGGGCTCGTGTCTCGAGAAGAGCAATGATGTCTGACTCAGTCACGATACCGACAAGCCGATCCCCCTCCATGACCGGGAGGCCTCCGATCTTGTTGGCCCGGAGGAGTCCGGCTGCCACGCGGACCTGGTCGTCGGCTGAGACGGTGATGGGGTCCTTCGTCATTATTTCAGATACGATCATCCTTCCTCCAACTCAGGGCAGCAGGCCCGGCACCATGAGTCCGTCCCTCTCGTCGAATCCGCACATGACATTCATATTCTGGATGGCCTGCCCGGATGCCCCCTTCACAAGGTTATCGATTGCAGAGACAACCACAACGCGGTTTCCCTCGCTTTCAGCTTTCATATCACAGAAATTACTCCCGCGGACTGCCGCAAGGACCGGCATCTGATACCGGATAAAGGGTTCCCCCTTGTAATACCGACCGTACAGATCCTCGACGTCTTCCTGGCCCAGGGGTTCTTCGAGCAGGATGTGCGCCGTGGTGAGAATCCCCCGGTTTACCGGAACGAGGTGGGGAGTAAAGTAAACCTCTGTTTTCGGATTCAGTCTCCCGATCTGCTGCCTCATCTCGGCGAGATGCCGGTGCGATGTCCACTTATAGGGATTCACGTTATCGCCGACATTCGGATAATGGGTTACCGCGGAAGGGTTGTCACCGGCCCCGCTGACGCCGGTCTTTGAGTCAAAGATTATACTCCGGGCAAGGGGAGCAAGTGGTGCGGCGGCAAGGGTGGCCCCTGTAGGGAAACATCCCGGGTTGGCTACGAATTCTGTACCTTTGCATACCTCGCGAAAGATTTCAGGAAGACCGTACGGTGTCTCAATGTAATCGGTGTGCGGAACCCCGTAGACCCGTTCAAACACGTCCTGGGGGAGCCGGTAGTCGGCCGAGAGGTCGACCACTTTTATCCCTCTCTTCAGGAGAGGTCGCACGTAGGTCATCGCCGCGGTGTGGGGTACGGCTAGGAAAGCAAAATCGATATCGAGGTCATCGATTGAAGGGTTCTCAAAGCATAAATCGGAGAACCCCTTCAGATGAGGGTGAACGACATCGATAGGTTTTCCGGCCAGCTTCCTCGAGGTGGCACAGGTAACCTCTGCACAGGAGTGCGAAAGAAGGAGCCGGATCAGGTCACCACCGGTATATCCGGAAGCACCAATGATCCCAATCTTCATAGAATGCTTTTTTTGGTGGGAATGATGTTAATCCTTTTCTCCGTTGGCCTTTCCCCGGTCTGCGAATTTATATGCTTTCTTCTCCGGGTATTCCAGAGGAGGGGACCGCGCCGCAACCCAGAGCAAGACGGGATACTTTAACCTGCCTGGGTTCAGGGACTGGGCTGTAAAAGTTTTCAGTATGTCCCTTGGAATTGCTAAACCCGAGATATACTTTAGCAGGGACCCTGCAGCTGAATCGATATGCTTTTTTATTATAATGATTAATCATTAACAATAGGTCTTCTCGTCAGGAGTGGATCCGCAAACTACATCGATCCTGGTATCGAACCTGAAGTGTCGAAAGTATGACTCTTTCGTACCCAGCAAATGACCCAGGGATGTGTCCGGAGGATTTGTCCGGGGTTTTTGCTTCCGGTCAGCCGGGCGAAGGTTGAACCGGTGTCCGGGAAAAAGAAGAATTGCCCCCCAAATGATGGTGAATTCAGGTAATGGAAAGGAGCACATGAATGGCAGAATCATTTGAAGTGCCATTGGTCGAGGATGAAAAGTTTTACATCCCTGACCCGTCGTACAAACAGCAAGCGTGGACAAAAGATTACACCGCGACTTACAGGGAGTACCTCGCAGACAAAGAGGGATTCTGGGAAAAGCAGGCAAACCATCTCGAGTGGTTCCAAAAGTGGGATAAGGTCCTTGAATGGGATTACCCTTACGCCAAGTGGTTTGTCAATGCAAAAATGAATATTACCCACAACTGTCTGGACAGGCATGTTGCCAATCACCGAAGGAACAAGGTAGCCCTGATCTGGCGGGGTGAGGAAGGGGAAGAAAGGATCTATACCTACCAGAAACTCTTCCAAGAAGTCTGCCGTTTCGCTAACGGTTTAAAGAAACTCGGTGTGGGAAAAGGGGACCGGGTCTGCATCTATATGCCGCTTGTCCCCGAACAGGTGGTGGCGATGCTTGCTTGCGCCCGGATAGGGGCCGTCCACAGTGTCGTTTTCGGTGGCTTTGGAGTCAATGCCCTGAACATGAGGATCAAGGATGCGGAGGCGAAGGTTGTCATAACAGCCGATGTCGCCATCCGAAGGGGAAAGTCAATTCCCCTGAAGACCATCGTTGAAGAAGCAATCATCAATGCTCCGACGGTCGAAAAGGTAGTGGTCCTCTCTCGGGAAGTCAGCCAGCCGGTCGAGCTCCACCGGGAGATGGAGATTGATTTCTACGAGCTTCTGGAGGGGGTCTCATCGCATTGTGAACCAGAGATCATGGATGCAGAAGATCCGCTCTTCATCCTGTACACCTCCGGGTCTACAGGGGCCCCCAAGGGCATCGTGCACACCTGTGCCGGGTACATGGTCGGGACCTACTATACCACCCTGAATGTCTTTGACCTCAAGGACACCGATGTCTATTGGTGTACCGCTGATACCGGATGGATTACTGGTCACAGCTACATCGTGTATGGTCCCCTCTGCGTTGGTGCCACGGTGGTCATGGCAGAGGCTGTCCCGGACTACCCAGACCCAGGATCATTCTGGAAGATTGTGCAGGATCTGGGAGTGACCATATTCTACACCGCCCCGACAGCCATACGGATGTTTATGAAGGTCGGTGAGCAGTGGCCGAACAAATATGATCTCTCATCAATGAGGATTCTCGGGTCTGTCGGAGAGCCGCTCAATCCTGAGGCCTTCGAATGGTATTATCACACTATAGGGAAAGCAAATTGCCCGATCGTGGACACCTGGTGGCAGACGGAGACCGGGATGCAGATAATCACCACCATGGTGGGTGAACCCATGCGACCGGGATTTGCCGGAAAAGCAATACCGGGAGTTGTTGTTGATGTGGTCGACAAACAGGGCAATCCGGTCAAGCCTGGCAACGGCGGATTTCTCGTCATTAAAGAACCATGGCCTGCTATGCTCCGGACGGTCTACAAGAATGATGACCGGTATAAACAGTACTGGAACACCATACCTGGATGCTATTCGGCCGGCGATCTCGCGGTGAAAGGCAAGCACGACGAGTATATCATGATCATCGGACGGGCCGACGACATCATCATCGTTGCCGGTCATAACATCGGAACCGCGGAAGTGGAGAGTGCTCTTGTCTCCCATCAGGCTGTCGCCGAGGCAGCGGTCATCGGCAAACCTGATCCCATGAAGGGAAACCTCATCAAGGCTTTTTGCATTCTCCGGGTTGGGTTCCAGCCGGGTGAGAAGCTCAAGTCAGACCTCATCTACCATGTGAGGATGACGCTTGGACCCATTGCCATGCCTTCGGAGATCGAGTTCGTGGACAAATTGCCGAAGACCCGGTCGGGAAAGATCATGCGAAGAGTTCTCAAAGCAAAGGAGCTCGGCATGGACCCGGGTGACATCTCCACTCTGGAGGAGTGAATCCTTCTTTTTTTTGAACGAGGGAATTTTAGAACCACGGGGTATCATGACATCCGATGAGCAGATATTCGGAATGCCGGCGGAGAAGGGGCGATGGGGCCTGGTGATCATCGGCATGATCATAAACCTCTGCCTGGGCACCATCTATTCCTGGAGCGTTTTTGTCGGGCCTCTGACCGCATATTTCTCCGGCCTTGGCCAGGCCGTGACTGCCAGCGAAATATTGCTACCCTTTTCGGTCTTCCTGGCCTTCTTTGCCATTGCCATGCCCCTGACCGGGAAATATATCGAGACATTTGGCCCTCGCAAAGTAACGATTATCGGTGGTGTCCTGACGGGCCTTGGCTGGCTGCTCGCTTCCACGGTTACATCGGTCTGGATGCTCTACATCGTCTATGGTGTGATTGGGGGAATCGGGGTAGGTATAACATATGGTGTCCCGGTCGCGGTTGCGGCACGATGGTTTCCTGACCGACGGGGTACTGCAGTCGGCCTGACCCTGCTCGGGTTCGGATTTTCTGCATTTCTGACCGCAAATATTGCAGGATACCTCATCAATAACACCGGAGTGATGAATACCTTCCGAATGTTCGGAGTCGTATTTATCATCCTGATCGTACTGCTTGCTCTTCCCCTCCGGTTTCCGTCACCAGGCTGGAAACCAGCCAGTTGGATCCCCCCGGTTCCAAAGGCAGGAGAGGAGGTTTGCGAATGTGACCGTTCTGCTATGATCCGGACTCCGGCTTTTTATGGTCTCTGGATCTGCTTCTTCATCGGGTGTCTTGCCGGTCTGATGGCGATATCCATCTCAAAGCCGGTAGGAACGGAGATCGGGATAGCAACCGGTCTTGCCACCATCCTGGTCGGCTTCTTTGCCATCTTCAATGGAGGTGGCAGACCTCTCTTCGGGGCAATGACCGATAAGTTCAGCCCCCGGAATACAGCCCTCCTGACCTTCATTCTAATTGGGCTGGCCTCTGCGCTCCTCTGGCTAGTTCCATCGGTGCCGATCTATATCCTAGCCTTTGCTATCCTGTGGGGGTGCCTGGGCGGTTGGCTTGCGATCGCCCCGACAGCAACCGGGAGCTATTTCGGGACTAGTGACTATCCCAGGTGTTATGGGGTTGTCTTCCTTGCTTATGGTGCAGGGGCTATTGCCGGTCCCCAGCTTGCCGGGTTCATTAAGGAGACGACCGGGTCCTACCTCGGTGTTTTCCCCTACGTGCTCGGTCTGGCAGTGATAGGGATTCTCATTGCCCTGGTGCTGTTGAAACCCCCCGGAAGAATTAAAGAATAAACCATTTTTTCCTCCTCATAGCCAACGATAACGTGGGCAGAGCTTCAATATCAGACGAATTCTGGCCGGTAGTTACCGGTTACAAATAAAAGAGATGAACGTACATCATCCTTGTAGCGGAGATAAGTAACATGGCGCTGGATCTGGAATTGTTTAAAGAGATCCTGACTATCGTTTCATACTTCTTCGCCATTGTTGGATCAGCCCTTACAACGTACGGCGGTGTGGTCGCCACATATAAAATATTACTCCGCGAGGTCTGGAAAAGGCCGATCAGTTATAACATTATCCGGCGTGAATTCACCAGCAAGATTGTTTTTGGCCTTGAATTCTTCATTGCCGCTGATCTTCTCACGACGCTCGTTGCACCAACCCGTGAAGAGCTCATCCTCCTCGGTGCTGTGGTCATCATACGAACTATTCTCGGGTATTTCCTTTCCCGAGAGACGGTAGAATTCGAGCTCGAACCATGATACGGACTGTTCCGGGTAGATGGGGAATGGGAAGACCTCTTCCCTCGTCTTGTGGTTATACGTGAGCCATGCTGTTCACACAATCCTGAATCGCCGAGGATGTACATACAATAAACCTGATACGATGAAGAGGAGAAGAGAAGATCATGCCGTTTGAATGCTCCTGCTGCGGGAGCTGTTGTATGTACCTCGGTGACTACATCGTTATCGAACGGCAGACAGCACCTTTCGTGTTTATCGGTTGCTGCGTCTCGACAGGGACCGAATTTATTGCGCCTATCGATGAGGACAAGAGGGAACTTTTTTCAGATCGATCCTGGATCCGCGATCACCCCTCAGCCTGTCCCTTCCTTCGTCCTTCGGGTGACATGATCATCTGCACCATACACGAGTCGAGCCCGGTACAATGCAAGAGTTACAGGTGTACGGCGTTCAGGATTTCATCCCCGAAGGGAGATGTTATCGGAAGAGTGACAGGAGAACTGAATCTCCATACTGATGATCCGAAACTCAGGTTCGCGTGGGATGATCTGACCACTCGTATCCCCGGATTACAAGAGATATCAGAGGATATGCTCAGGAGATTTCTTGAAGACCGCGGATATCTTTGCGTGTGATACCCTATCGTTACAATCCTGATCTTCCGGGATAGTCGGTGATGAAAACGAAGAATCAGATACAGATATGCGCCCTGCAGGGCAGTCCTAGGGGCATGAAAAGCCGGACAAGAAAACTTGTCCGGTTCGTGCTGTCCGGTGCCGAAGAGGAGGGAGCAGACACCGAATTGCTCGATCTTCATGACCGGAAGATCGAGGCCTGCACGGCATGTGATGCATGCGCTCTCACCGGCAAATGTGTGTTCGATGATGATTTTCTTTCTATTGTTCAGATGATGAGATTATCCGACGGGATTGTCCTCGGTTCCCCCGTGTATATCGATAATGTGAGCGGACAGATGAAGATTTTCGTGGACCGGCTGGCGGATTCTATCCACTACCAGGTGCTGACGGGTAAATACGGGTGTGCCGTGGCCACGACATGGAGTTCGGGAGGTGAGGAGGTTGTCTCGTACCTGAACCATGTTATCAACTATCTCGGTGCCCAGGCACTGCCTGGCATGTGGGTAGCGCTGGAAGACGATGAACAGGCGATTTATGGTTCGGAAGAACGGGCAAGGCAGCTGGGTCGAAACCTCGTCCGGGCAATCAGTGCAGGAACGAGATTCCCTGAACAATTGCGGATTATAGAGGAGAACCGTGCTTTTTTTGCGAGTATTGTCACCGCTAACAGTGAATGGCGGAGAGAGGAGTATGACGAATGGGTGAAGAGAGGCTGGATCTGAACGGTTTCATTCATGTCCGGAGAAGGGATCTCACTCCGGGGAGGGGACAATGAACCTGACAATCTTCGACCAGATGACTGACAGGGAGAAACACGATTATCTCGAATTTCTCCTGTGGCACTACCGCGTCGTGGATGCATTCTGGTTCATCTCTGTCACTGAAAAGTTTGGCCAGCCTGTCGCAGAAGGTCTCAACGAGCAGGTCTGGGGGCGGGTTGCCGGGCTGGCAGCACGGGGTATCAAGGAGAGATTTGGTATCACCGAAGATGGGCTCCCCGGATTTGTAAAGGCCCTCAGGCTCTTTCCCTGGGCTATCATCGTCGATTATGACATCGATGAACGCGAGCATGACGTGATCATCTCTGTCCCCTTATGCCCGACCCAGGAAGCCAGGCTCAAAAGAGGTCTTTCCGAGTATAATTGCCGTGAAATGCACCGTGCCGAATTCACCGCGTTTGCCCGTGAGATCGATGAGAGGATCGTTGTGGAATGCATGTTTGCTCCACCCGATCCTCACCCACCAGAAATGTTCTGCAGGTGGCGGTTCTCCCTTATAGAACCTGAAAAGAGTATGTTTGCTGATCATGAAACCTGAAGGAGAGCCCCGATAGTTCGGAAGCCATTTTCATGGTTTCCCGGGTGAGAGACTGTCTCTTCGACCTTACCTCTTCCATCCTCTCATCACCACCAGCATGCGGTTCTTATAGACAATATCGACTGACGAGAATCCCGACTCCCGAAGCCAGGCGAGTTGCACTGAGGCCTTCTCCACACGGTCCAGGGTATCCCGGCGGGATATGGCCTCTCTCGCGATACTCTCCGGGAGCGGGCCAGATCTGATAAAATCCTCCCAGTAGGCCATGTTCCTCCGGTGTTCATCTGCTGTCTCGCCTTCTACCTGCTCGGCATTCACAAAGATTCCCCCTGGGTTGAGAGCCGCAAAGATCCTCGTGTACAGACTGCGCTTCTCATCGTGTTCAAGATGGTGAATAGAGAGGGCCGAACAGACGATATCGTAGGGACCGCCAAGATCTGCCTGCCGGTAATCAATCGCACGAAATTTCACCCCGGTCCTTCCGGCGAAACGATCCCGCGCAACTTTCAGCATGTTGTCAGAAATGTCCATCAGGGAAAGGGATGCATGTGGATATTTCTCGAGAATGAGGGCAGAGAGAAGCCCTGTGCCGGCGCCTATATCAAGGATTGCCGGATCAGTCCCCTGCCAGTCGGCACCCCTGACAGCGTTCTGGTAAAAATCCTCAAACTCCGGAACAATTCCTCTCCTCTGGGCATCATAGTCTGAAGCTATCGCATCGAATGCCTCTTTCACCTGCTCCATGGCTCTTTCAGAATCAGGTGGGTGAGTGAGCGATATAATGAGTTTGAAAAAATAGTCGCCATCCGGTTCAGGAAGCACTAGGTGAGTTTCGTTCCCGGTACCGTTTCTGGTGGAATACCCCTATAGCCTTGTGAAGCCGCTGCCTTGAGCTCTCCGACAAAACTACTGATTGCCGACTCCATTTCCATGCCCCGGCCTGCATTGTCTCCAACCAGCCCGACGATGGCGGACCCCACGATGACCCCGTCGGCACCGGCCCGGGCATATGCCCTTATATGATCAGCCGAAGATATCCCGAAACCGGGCACTACGGGGAGAGGGGATGACTCCTTTACCCGGCGGAGGAGAGAGATGGCCTCATGTGTTATACCGTCGCGGGTCCCGGTCACACCCAATGCAGCCACGAGATAAATGAAACCGCTTGCAGAGCCAAGGATCTTTTCCAGACGTTCTGGAGTGGTGGTCTGGCTGATGAAAAGTATCTGATCGATCCCCGACTTCCGCGCAGCCCTGCAGAAAGGGCCTGCCTCTTCGAAAGGTACGTCAGCGACCACCACCCCGTCGGCACCAGCCCGTCCGGCCTCCTCATAGAAGGCCTCAATTCCTCGCTGGATGATGATATTTGCATAGCTCATGATGAGAATCGGGACTATGACCTCCTTCCGGACTTCCCGGATGAGGGAAAAGAGCCGGTCCGTGTTCATTCCCGCGACAAGGGCTCGTGCGCCGGCAGCCTGGATCACCGGCCCGTCGGCAACCGGGTCCGAGAAGGGCATGACGATCTCGATGATATCTGCCCCGGCGTCAGCAAGGGCCAGGATCACCGCCCGGCTCTGATCGTAATCAGGGTCACCTGCAATGGTACAGGTCACCAGCAGAGGACCCTTTCTGTTCTGAAAGGCCCTGGCAAGACGGTCGGCAGGTCTAAAAGGAGCCATGACCCACCTCCAGGACCCGTGCCACCTGTTCCACGTCCTTGTCACCACGGCCTGAGAGGTTGAGGATAAGGATCTCATCCGTTTCCAGGTCTTCTGATATCTTACGTGCGAGAGCTACGGCATGGGCAGATTCAAGGGCAGGGATTATTCCTTCCATGCGCGAGAGGTAGAGGAATGAATCGACTGCCTCCTCGTCAGTCACCGGCATGTAAATCACTCTCCCTTCATCTTTGAGGAAGCTGTGCTCCGGACCAACTCCCGGGTAGTCGAGCCCGGCCGAAATGCTATGTGACTCAAGGATCTGTCCGAATGCATCCTGCATAAGGTAGGTATAACTCCCATGAAGCACTCCCGGCGTCCCACCGCAGAGTGTGGCGCCGTGCCGACCAGAGAGCCCCTCACCGCCGGCTTCCGCTCCGAAGAGCCTGACCGGCTCGTGGAGGAAAGGATGAAACATTCCGATGGCATTCGACCCCCCGCCAACACAGGCCACCATGGCCTCCGGCAGCCTGCCTTCCCGTTCCATGATCTGGGACCGGATCTCCTTCCCGATGACAGTCTGGAAGTTACGGACCATGGAGGGAAACGGGTGTGGACCGACAACCGACCCGATCAGGTAGTGGGTATCCTGTACATTTGCCACCCAGTCACGGAGGGCCTCGTTTATCGCATCCTTGAGGGTACGGGAACCGGATCTGACCGGGATAACTCGTGCACCAAGCATGTGCATCCGGGCAACATTCATTTCCTGGCGCTCCATGTCATCGATTCCCATGTACACATCGACGGAGAGTCCCAGCACCGCCCCTGCTATCGCGGTCGCCACACCGTGCTGGCCTGCACCTGTCTCGGCAATGACCCGGCTCTTCCCCATGTGACGGGCGAGGAGCGCCTGCCCAAGTGCATTGTTCAGCTTGTGGGCCCCTGAATGGAGGAGGTCTTCCCTCTTCAGGTACACCCTGCAGGAGAGGTCTCTTGAAATGTTCCGGCAGAAGGTGAGCGGGGTCGGCCTCCCGGCATACTCCTTCAGGTAATATTCGATCTCGGTCCTGAAACCTTCGGAAGGAATTATTGTTGAACAGGCTCCTTCTAACTCTTCCAGGGCATACATCAGTGTCTCGGGGACGAACCTGCCACCATAGGGACCGAATCGCCCGATGGGCATCATAAAAATGCCTCCCTGGCGGCGGCAACAAAAGCACTGACCTTCACCGGATCCTTTCGTCCCGGTTCATGCTCGACCCCGCTGGCAACATCGACCCCGTGGGGCCGGACCGCCCTTATCGCCGCACCGACATTTTCAGGGCTCAATCCCCCTGCCAGGTATACGGGAACTCTTGCGGTCCTTACGATAGTGCAGGCAAAGGCCTGGTCGAAAGGTTGGCCCCTCCCGTGGCTTCCGTCCACGATCAAGGCATCGGCCTCCGGGGGGAGCGGATCAGCCGGCCCGACCATGCGAATTATCCCTGCCCGGCATTCCGGGGGGACGCAGACCTGGCAGGAAATCTGGAGGGCATCAGGCCGTATGGCACAGATCGATTGAAGCTCCCCGGGTTCAGTTGAGTGGGTTACGCAGACCCTCGTCAGGGCAGGCACCGCATCGAAGATGTCTCTTGCAGATTCAGGTGTGATACACCGGGGTGAGGCCGAGAAGAGCACCACTCCGATGGCATCGGCCCCTGCTGCTTCGGCAAGGAGGGCATCCGCTGGACTGGTTATCCCGCAGATCTTCACGCGAATAGGAATCCCTCCAGGCGTTTTATGGGATCTTTTGCAGCCATGATGGCAGAACCGATCAGGAAACCGTCAGCGGATGACCGGAGCCGCCGTACATCACAGGGCCACAGAAGACCACTCTCCGAGACAACCCGGAGGCCCGCTTCCTTAATCAACGGCGCCAGGCGAAGTGTTGTAGAGAGATCGATGCGCAGTGTATCGAGATCGCGATTATTGATCCCCATCAGAGAGGTACTGGTCGCAAGGGCTGTCGTCACCTCCTGCTGTGAATGCACCTCTACCAGAGGTTCAAGCCCATATGCAAGGGCTGAATCGACCATGTCCGGGAGGCGGTTGCCGAGCAGCCGGGCTATCAGAAGGACGGCGTCTGCACCCAATACCGCGCTCTCGGCAAGCTGCCGTTCATCAATGATGAAATCCTTGCGAAGGACCGGGACCGAAATTGCGGGCCTGATTGCAGGGATGAATTCAGGCCTTCCCTTGAAGAAGTCCGGCTCCGTCAGAACAGAGAGGGCTGAACATCCTCCGGTAACAAGCTCTCCTGCCAGTATAACCGGATCCGTCGGACTACGAAGGTGTCCTCTCGAGGGGGAGTTGAACTTGATCTCGGCAATAATTGCATGACGACCCTGCTTCCTTCCCAATGCCGCCTTAAGACTCCGGTGGCCTTTCCTCTCCGGTAAATTTCCGGGTAGCCTTGGAAGACCTTCCACCCTGCTGATCGTTTTCCTGACGACCTGATCAAGAATCATGGTCTTTCTCCCGTGGCTTTCACCAGTTCAGCGAGTTTATCTGACGCACATCCCGTATCGATGGCCTTCTCTGCCAGGGAGATGCCTTCCGCCATGTTGCCTGCCTTATCCCCCAGGTAGATGGCAGCTCCGGCATTCAGGACGACCACGTCGCGGGCAGGTCCCCGCTTCCCCGAAAGAATCTTTCTGATTATCGTGGCATTGACAGCCGGAGAATGTCCAGCCAGAGATGACGGGGGCGCAAGGCATATCCCGAACTCGCCGGGATTTATGGTGTATTCGTGGATCTTCTCCTGACGGACCTCTGCTACCTTTGTCACCCCTGACACCGTGATCTCATCGATACCGTCACCATGGACCACCATGGCATGTCCTAGGCCGAGTGATTGAAAAGCGCGGGCGAATTTCGGAACCAGCCCCGGGTCATAGACCCCGCAGAGCCGTGCATCCGCCCCTGACGGACTCATGAGAGGGCCCAGGAGGTTAAACACCGAGGAGAATCCGAGCTCGCTTCGTGTCTTTGCCGCATGCCTGAGAGCGGGGTGAAAGACCGGGGCGAAAAGGAAACCGATCCCTACCTCCTCAATGATCGAACAGACCTCCGGGGGCGGGAGGTCGACCCTGACTCCCAGGGCCTCCAGTACATCTGCCGAACCGCAGGAACTGCTGGCCTTCCTGTTGCCATGCTTCACGATGGGCACGCCTGCCCCGGCAGCTACAATTGCCGCCGCTGTGCTGATGTTGAAGGTTCCGGACCTGTCTCCGCCTGTCCCGCAGGTATCAACAAGGGGTCCTTGCAGCCTCGGGCGGATCTTCAGCGCATGACGGTCCAGCACGCGGGCAAATGCCGACATTTCATCTGCCGACTCTCCCTTGAGGTGGAGGGCGGTGATGAACGAGGCAATCTGAGCGTCGGATGCCCTGCCGGAAGCGACCATTTCCATGGCCTCTTCGGCCAGGACCGGCGGAAGGTCATCCCCACCGGCAAGCCGTGCGAGCGCTGCCTTCATGACATGCCTCCGGACAGGAAATTACGCATAAGGCGAACACCCTCCGGCGTCATGATACTCTCCGGGTGAAACTGTATGCCATAGACCGGGTATTTTTTGTGAGAAACAGCCATGATGCAGTGGTCGTCCTCTGCATATGCCAGAGTTTCAAACTCTCCGGGTATTCCTTCCGGTGACGCCATCAGGGAGTGGTATCGGGTAGCAGCGAAAGGATTCTCCAGGCCCGAGAAAATCCCGTTTCCGGTATGAATGATCCTGCTCGTTTTCCCATGAACCGGGCGGACCATCCGTTCAATGGTCCCGCCATAGGTCTGCACAATTGTCTGGTGGCCAAGGCAGACACCCAGGATGGGGACGGATCCCGAGAACTCCCTGATAATTTCAGGGCAGATCCCTGAGTCATCTGGAGTGCCGGGTCCGGGAGAGAGAAGGATCCGATCCGGTTCAGCTTCCCGGACACGGCTGAGCGGTTGATCGCAGGTGAACGGAATCGGTCGCGCTCCGAGGTTCCCGATGAGCTGGTACAGGTTGTAGGTAAAGCTGTCAAAGCAGTCTATGATAGCGACTTTCATGGGGCATCTCCCGCACGTGCCAGGGCGTTGACCATAGCGCGGGCCTTGAACTCGGTCTCCTCGAATTCTTTTTCAGGGACTGAATCCGCGACGATTCCTGCTCCGGTTGAAAATTCGGCCACCCCATCCTTCACCCGGAGGGTTCTGATGGCGATGGCAAATTCGAAGAGCTCATTGAATCCTGCATATCCGACGGCACCGGCATACAGCCCCCGGGGGCGTCCTTCAAGGTCAGCTATGATCTGCATGGCCCGGATCTTCGGTGCACCACTTACTGTTCCTGCAGGAAAACATGAGGAGAGGGCATCAAACCGGTCGAGACCTTCTGCGACGGTGCCTTCGACCCGGGAGACAATGTGCTGTACATGGGAGAATTTCTCCAGGGCGTAGAACTCTGGAACCGATACCGATCCGAAAGATGAAATCCTTCCGATATCATTCCTGGCAAGATCAACCAGCATCAGATGTTCGGCCCTTTCCTTTTCATCGGCTAGCAGCTCACGACCGAGTGCATCATCTTCTTTTTCTGAATTTCCCCGGGGCCGGGTTCCTGCGATGGGAACAGTTGTGACCGTTTTCTCGACGACACGGACCAGCATCTCCGGGCTTGATCCTATCACTGCCTCATCACCGAAGTGCAGGTAATAGAGGTAAGGAGATGGATTAATGGCCCGGATGGAGCCGTAGATACTGAGGGGGTCTCCGGGAAAAGGGCAACTTATCTTCCGGGAGAGAACGACCTGAAAGATATCCCCGGCCATGATGTGCTCTTTTGCCTGCCGTACGATACCTTCATAGGCTTCCCTCGACGGCGTGGCAGTGAAGGAAAGTTCTCTTTTCCCCGGTCGAAACGTCATGGGTAACCCTTTAGAGATTCCCCTGATCTTCTCTCTTAAGGAAGAGAGGCGTTCGCAAGCCCGGGCCTTCTCCTCTCTCTGGTCGGTTCCCGGGGGAAGTATCAGGTCATCGAAAAGGGTGCAGCAGGATTTCACATGGTCATAGACAATCCCGCGGGTCGAGAGCATGAGCCGGATGAAGGGAGTGTCGTCCTTCCCTGATTGTACCATACCCCCGGTGATGGAATGGACCAGGTCATAACTGCAGTAGCCGACAAGCCCGCCGGTGAAACCACGTCCGGGCTGTCCGCAATACTGGAACCTGTCCGAGATCTTCCGGAAGAGCGAAAGGGGGGTTCCCTGTTCGAATTCCCCAACGATGTCGGAGAGGTTCCTGTCGCCTTCGCATGCAATAGAATCATCGATTGTGAAGGTGAGGTCCGGCTCAAGTCCGACGATGGATCTGACTGCCCTCCGGGGAAGGCCTTCCATGGATTCAAGGATGTACCCTTTCTTCACGCCCAGCACCCGAAAGAGGTCATAGGGACTCACATCGGGTATCGGGATAATTTCAATGATCGGAAAAATGCACAGGCCTGTTTCTCCGGGGGTCTTTTTCAAAGACGTCACACCAGTTATCGCCGTCACCGTGACGGCATTCCCCATTCCAGGGGCATCACCGGGATGTGAGGTTCGTGCTTCATGTCTATAATAATACATTAGTGTATGTATTTATACCTTGTTGAACATTTTTGCAGGCTGTTCGCTGTATATAGTCAGGGTCAGGAAAAAAAGAGACGATACCGGTGCAGGGGGTTTCTAAGGTTGATACCAGGGCCTGGGAAAAGTATATCTTCGATAAAGCCACTTTTCCGCTCACTAAGAGGTGACAGATGCAGAAGCCAACGATTGAAACGGTAAAAGCTTTTGAGAAAGCACACGGTGTTCGTGTCGAGGCCCATGAGTCCCATGAGCATCCAATCTACTGGGAGGTCACGGTATGGATGACCAAGACCGCCGACTACGAATGGATGACCGGAAAAAAAGATGTACCACGTGTCTGGGGCCGAAAATATCTCACGACACCAACAGCCGGGGGCCAGGTGATGGTGATGAAGAACCCACAGAGGAGCAACACATTCACCATGGAAACATGGGGGTCCCTGTCCTCTTATGACGAGTTTGTAAAAAAGGTTCTTGACCAGGTGAAGGACAACCCGTTAGAGATCGACTGCAGGACCTATCTTGAGGAATGCGAAGGAGCCGGCCCGGCCGGATAATGATTTCAAGGGACTCCCTTACCTCGTCAGTCTCCTGCGCTGGGCAATACGATACCCGGAAATGACAGAGATGTATTCTCCGAACAGTTCGTCAAGATCTGAATCCCCGGTATCGATGAAAAGAAAAGGAGTGGAGGCGAGTTTTTGGGGGGTTGCCACCACGATAATCTGATCTTTTCCTATCCTTCGTAAGACCCTGGGGCTCACCTGCTGAGTCCCTCTCCCGAGGACCGCTCCCTGCGCTCCAATGATGCTCACAACCAGACGGGAGGTTTCCCTCTCTGGGATAAGCTGAAGCATCCCCTCCTCGTTCAGGTCGGCAGCCACCAGTTTCCCGTCTCTGACCGCATCAAAACCGAGCAGGGTCTTTTGGATCCCGAGCTCTGCAGCAATTACCCTTGTCGTACTGCCAGGACCGATGATATAGAGCATTCCGGGGGTTCCCCTCATGACCTCGACAAGAAACCGGGCAATGTCTCTCTTCGCCTGCTCTTCGTCGGGATCCTCAAAAACCTGTTTTGCTCCCTGCACAAACCCGGGCAGGAAAGGGCTCCTCAGGTAGCCGTAGAGTTCAGCGCGAAGTTCCCCTTTCCGATATGCTTCTTCATCCACATCCATGACTTCGGCATCACGCAGGTGAAGGGAGCCTGATGTCTCCCATCCGTGGAGAATACCGGCAACTGCCTCAGGGCTCGTTGCGAAAACAGCCGAGTACATTTTTACCCCTGACGGGATACCGAGAACCGGGAGCCCGTCTCCTACGGCATCATACACGTTCCGTGCCGTCCCGTCACCACCGCAGAAGAGAACCATCTCAGCTCCATGATCAGAGAAGGCGCTGCAGGCTTTCCGGGTGTCATCGCCGGTGGTGGTGTCTGGTGTGTCGTAGACCACCCGGTATCTGGTAATGCCAGCCCTGTCAAGGATGTCCTGGCCCATGATTCCTGAGCAGGTAAGGAAAAAGAAGGGGTTATCCTTCAACTGCAGGAGGGCTTTTTCGGCACGGGTGGCTGATACGGGATGTGCCCCGCGCCTGAGAGCCTCCAAAAACAGGCCGTCAGTACCCTTCAGACCAACT
>JAJRBS010000078.1 GCA_028679325.1 Methanoregulaceae archaeon
ACAGGGTTTTATGTATCGGAGCCTCCCCGTCCTGTTCAATATTGTTCCGCAGAAAGTGCGCCCCTCCGCCGAATAAAATAATCAAGAAACCAAGGGGAAGGATAGTTGCCGCAATAGCCCCAATCATGTCAGTCACACCAGAATTCGTCTTATTATTCCATCCTAGGAGATCTTATAGAATCCCCGAACCAGGAACCAGATTCCCATGAGAATGAGGAATCCGGCAATGGCATACCACCAAAGTGCAGCAGGCGCCCAGACAATGCCGATACCAATGAAGACCAGGAAGGCTCCAATAAGAAGCATCGTTATGTCCGTGCTTCCCGGCAGCACACCTTCACTCTCCAGTGGTTTCCTGACGAGGGGAAAAAGTCCCGAACCGAGAAATCCGAGCCCAAGCCCGACAAGGAAGCCGGAACTCACGTGATCTACGAGTATGCCCACGCCAAGGCCGATAAGGATACCGGCAGGAATAATGAATCCGTAAGGTTGGTGTTTTTCCCCGGGTTCCGTTAATTCTCTACTCTTGGCGTCTGTGATTTCAGCACAATTGTTTGTTTTCATGCATCATTCCCCATGGAATGTCTGATTAAGAAAAGGCGGGGAAGGATGTTATGAATTGAGCCATACATATATGGCTATATTTATATACCCTCCCACGGATCAGATCGGTCTGTATGAAGAAAATGACGGTCAGGCTTTGTGGGGATATTTTCGATTACTGCAAATCGTATGGCCAGGTCATCGAAAGGTTCGAGGTGCTCTCTCTTTTTAACATGACTGACGATATGCACAGCGAGGTGTGCAAGTTTACCATCAAGGAAGGGATCCCTGTCGATCAGATCCAGTGCAATTATGTGTCGAATCTCATCGTACTCAAGAACGAGGGTCGGGAATTCACTTGTCTTGTCAAGGGAACATTCTCCGATGATATTACCCGGTTCGTCCGCACCTATGGATCAAAAATCGAACACCCGATTGTCTTCCAGGATGATTGCTTAACCTTCAGTATGGTAGGAAACCCGGAGGACTTCCACACGTTCGTATCAGATGCTGCGGAGAAAGCATGGGGGCTCGAGATTCTTTCGGTCTGCGATTATGATCCTCATGTCACCGGAATTTTTGATATTCTGACGCCCAAGCAGAAAACGATCCTGCTCGAATCCTATCACCAGGGATATTTCGATCATCCCAGGAGGATCAATGCCGGTAAACTTGCAGAGAAGATGGGGATGCACAAGACTACCCTGCTGGAACACATCCATAAAGCAGAGAAACGGTTGATCGGGCATATCCTTGCACAGGTTGCTTGAATATAATAGATTGAACGTTTGTCGTTATAATAAGAAAACACCACATATTGCTTTAAATCACAAAATAAGTATTAATTTGGATTTATTTCGAAAAGAAGCCCCAGCCGGGCTTTGTGAATATGTTCATATGCACCGCGGCACCACATGAACGATCAATTATGGCACGTAGACGGTTTCCAGCCGATGATCCGGAGCGAACACAGTGGCAGGATCCGGACACAATCCTCTCAATGGTCGGCCTCAAAAGAGGGATGACGATTGTTGATCTCGGCTGCGGCGAGGGATTCTTTGCCCTTCCTGCCGCCCGACAGGTCGGGCCGGAGGGGAGGGTCTACGCGGTTGACATCGATCCTGAAGCGGTTGCCCGGCTTGCAGAACAGGCGGCATCCGAAGGACTATCTCAGATCTTCACCGAGGTGAAAGAAGCGGAAGCGACCATCATCTGCGAAGGGTGTGCTGATATCGTCTTCTTTGGAAACGACCTCCATGATTTTTCAGATCCGGGACAGGTGATCCGAAACGCCAAAACGATGCTGAAACCCTTCGGTCACCTGGCCGATCTTGACTGGAAGCCGGTGCAGATGGAGTTCGGCCCTCCGCTCTGGAAGCGTTTCTCCCTCGAAATAGCGAAGGGATTGATCGAATCTGGCGAATTTTGGATCCTGTCAGTCCAGGACGCCGGGCCGTACCATTACCTCATCCTGGCCGGGAAATAAGGGGAGCCTCGGCAGATACACTGATGGAGGTGGTTCCCTCGTTTCATAATACAGGAATATCGTGCAATTCATCCGCGATCCTGACATCGATACCGTGATCGTTTGCTTCGTATGTTTGGGGTATTTTCTTGCGTTTGAGAACGAGGGTTCTTCCTCGTAAATAGGTAAACTCAGCCCGTCTTCCGGAGGAAGGTACCGTCCCGGTACTCTGCAAACGCCTGCCGAAGCTCGTCCTTGGTGTTCATCACGATCGGTCCGCCCCATGCGATCGGTTCACGGAGCGGTTTTCCGGAGAAATACAGGAACCGGACCCCTTCGTGCCCGGCATGGACCTCAACAGAGGTTCCTGCCTCACCAAACAGGAGCATGGTCCGATCTCCCACCTCCTCATTCAGGTGCCGGTCAAAGCTCCCTGTACCCCCGATGACGTATGCAGCTGCTCCATACCCGGACCTGACCGTATGCGAGAACGCAAGGTCCGGTCCCAGGGTGATATCAAAAAATTCTGGTTCTGCGATGATATCCTGCACGGGACCCGTGATCCCTGCAATGGTTCCGCTGATGACGATGATGGTTACCCCCTCTTTTGGGGCGACACGGGGTATTTCGTCTGCACCCAGTTCCTGGTATCGCGGATCCATCATTTTATTCTTTTTTGGAAGGTTTACCCAGAGCTGGAACCCTCCCATCGAGCCATTGACCGGTTTTGGCATCTCCTGGTGAATGATCCCGGAGCCGGCAGTCATCCACTGGACGCCCCCCGCCGTCACATTGCCAGAATGACCCATGCTGTCGCCATGCTCGACCCTGCCCTCCAGCAGGTAGGTGACAGTCTCAATACCCCTGTGAGGATGCCATGGAAATCCGGCAAGGTAGTCTTCCGGCCGGTTTGCACGGAAGTCATCCAGCATCAGGAATGGATCAAAAAGCGGGATCTCGCTGTATCCAAAGGCACGATGGAGCCGGACGCCTGCGCCCTCCATGGTCTCACGGGCAAGAAATGTCCTGGACACTTGTTTTGCTGGGGACATGATGGGGAATTGGGAGGGGGATCTTATGAAGATTGTTCACGGCCGTGCAGTGGGATTCTTTCCAGGGAAGGGGTTTTTGTGGGTATTCACAAGGAATTGAGTCGAAAAGCAGGAGAAGCGACTCCTCATGAAAGACCATGCGAAGAGATATGTGGGGGGAGCCACAACTCACACGGTATCTGAAGAGGTGATTTCCAATGGTCAACAGATTGTACACCCTGGAGGAGCTGCCCTACGACTACGCTGCGTTAGCGCCTTATATCTCTGAGACCCAGCTTCGGCTGCACCATGACAAGCACCATGCCGCATACGTGAACGGTGCCAATGCCATACTGGAGAGGCTGGACAAGGCTCGCCAGGCAGGAACGGATATCGACATGAAGGCCACGCTCAAGGAGCTCTCCTTCCAGGCAGGTGGTCATATCCTGCACCGACTCTTCTGGCAGAACCTGGCCCCTGCCGATAAGGCTGTCAAGGAGCCGGATGGTACTCTTGCGGAAGCCCTGAAGAAAGAGTTCGGGTCCTTCGAGCGCTTCAAGAAGGAGTTTTCGCAGGCGGCGGCGAGCACAGAGGGCTCGGGATGGGCGGCGCTCGTCAGGTGTGGCCTGACGGGCAGGCTCCTGATCATGCAGATCGAGAAGCATAATGTGAATGTCTACCCCCAGCTCCGGATCCTGATGGTCCTGGATGTCTGGGAGCATGCCTATTACCTGGACTACAAAAACGAGCGGCCAAAGTTTGTGGATGCCTTCTGGAATATCGTGAACTGGGATGAGGTGAACAAGCGGCTGGAGGCACTCCTGAAATAAGGTCCGATGACTTTTTACTCTTTTTTTCGCGTTATTTCGATGACCATCGATACCATTTCGGTGAATGTACCTGCTCATAATCGTTTTAGAACCCGACTTCAGGGGAAGTGTACAATCTCCCGTAATGGGAGCACTATTCTCGTCTGGAATCATTGCAGGAGACTATCAGTGGAGTTGTTGCTTGAACGAGGAATGTCCGATCCTGGTTCAAGCAGCCCTGCAGGTATCAGCGGGCTGATATGCTCATAGTGTATACTGTTCCATGAAAGGGCACTT
>JAJRBS010000093.1 GCA_028679325.1 Methanoregulaceae archaeon
TCTCGATCAGGGGGATGCCGGCCCGGTTGTAGTCGACCAGCGAATATTTTGGCCGGTCGGTCCCGCCCTTGTGGACCAGTCTCCCCGGGTCCTCTTCCATGTGGACCCGGGTGATACGTACCCGTTTCTCGCCGTCATCCCCTTCGATATCAAGGTACCCGTGTGCGGCGAGGGGCTTGTCGTACTGGGTGATCTGGAACCCCTTGTTCAGGTCGGGATAGAAGTAGTTCTTCCGCGAGAACTCTGACTCGGGGAGAATCTCGCAGTTGAGTGCCTTTGCCACGTGGAGGGCGTACTCCACCGCTTTCCGGTTCACCCGGGGGAGCGAGCCGGGAAGACCCAGGCAGACAGGGCAGACATGGGTGTTCGGTTCATCATCGCGGTAATCGGTTGTGCAGCCGCAGAAGAGCTTGGTGACGGTGTCGAGCTGGCAGTGTATCTCGAGACCGATGATGACCTCGTCATCGGTCACCTGCCGGGCCGGCGTTATCAGGACACCGCTGGCCGGCCGGACAAAGCTCGCATCACTCATGATGCTCCCCCCTGTTCGAAGGCGAAAGCGGCATCGACGACCCGTTCATCCTCGAACCACCGGCCCATGATCTGGAGCCCGACCGGCATCCCCTCGGATGTCCCGCAGGGGACGGAAATGGCCGGCACCCCGGCAAGGTTCGCAGGCACGGTCAGGACATCGGAGAGGTACATGGAGAGGGGATCGGTCTTTTCCCCAAGCTTAAAAGCGATGGTCGGCATGGTGGGGCCTGCCAGGACGTCCACTTCCCGGAAGAGTCTCCGGAAGTCATCCCGCACCTCCTGTCGGGCGGTTTGGGCCTTGGCATAGTACTTCCCATAATATCCCGAGGAGAGGGCGAAGGTCCCCAGCAGGATCCTTCTCCGCACCTCCTTCCCGAACCCCTCTCTCCGGCGTTCCTGGAAGGCTTCATGCCACTGTTTCTTTGGATCAGCACCCGGGCCGTAACGGACTCCGTCGAAACGGGCAAGGTTCGAACTGGCCTCGCTCGTGCAGGTGACATAGTAGGCTGCGAGGGCAGCGGACATGCTCGGCATCCGGCAGGAAATGATCTCAGCCCCCTGGTTCTCCATCCGCGAGATGGCATCCCAGACCACGCTTGCCACCCGGGGATCGACTCCTTTCCCGAAAAACTCCTCCGGGACTCCCACCCGCAGACCATGGATGTCGGGATCCGGGACGTGGTGGTAAGGCTGGTCATACGAGGTCGAGTCCCGGGGATCGTGGCCTGTGATGATGGACATGAGAAGGTTGACATCGCTGACGTTTGCTGCCATGGGGCCGATCTGCTCGAGTGAATTTGCGTAGGCGATGAGACCATACCGGGAGACACGCCCGTACGTGGGTTTCAGGCCGACGATCCCGCAGAAGGCTGCCGGGCAGCGGATCGAACCTCCGGTGTCGGTCCCGAGAGCCATCCTGACCATGCCGGCTGCGACCGCGGCGGCGCTCCCCCCCGAGGACCCCCCCGGAACCCGGCCTGTATCGATCGGGTTAAGCGTGGGACCAAAGGCCGAGTTCTCGGTGGTGGTCCCCATGCCGAACTCGTCCATGTTGGTCTTTCCGACGATGGCGGCACCTTCGGACTTCAACCGGTCGACGACATATGCGTTATAGGGCGGCACGTAACCCCAGAGGATAGCCGAGGCGCAGGTGGTCATGATCCCTTTGGTGGAGATGTTATCCTTCACCGCTACAGGGATCCCCGAGAGATGTCCACCCCCGTAGGCTGCCTCCTCGCAGCAGGTTATGAAGGCATGGTACCGGTCGTCCGGGCGGAAATGAAACACTCCACCAGTCATCACATCACCCGTGGAGCCCGGAAGAAACCGTCCTCTGTCTCCTTCGCGTTGGCCAGGACATCCTCCTGGGAAAGGGACCCGGCGGGCTCATCATCACGGAAGATGTTGTACTCCTCAACTTCGGATGATGCCTCTGTCCAGGCCTGGTCGAGGACTCCGAAGTAATCGAGGATCTCGTTGAACTGCGCCGTGAATTCGGCCAGTTCTGATCTCTCCATGCCGATATCGGCCAGTTCTGCGATGTGCTCAACGTCCTTTTCTTCAATCATGGTCGCCCACCGGAAGATGGTGATGTCTCTGCATTCACCTGGTTTAAGTACCCTTGCACCGATTTTTTATAACCATTGTGACGTGCGAATCTCTGCAGCGTCTGGGTAACACCGGAGCCATACTGGAATGCCTTCTTTTCATACCATGCGATCTCCGGAGGGATATGCCGGGCCGCGACCTCCCGGAGGGCATATTTCCGGATACCGTCCCTGATCTTCTCCTCCGGGGAAAGGGAACGGGCGGCGCGCACTACCCGGCAGTCGAGATAGGGGAGCGAGAACCGTGCCCTGTTCAGGGAGGCGACAGCCTGGTCACGGGAGACCTGGTGCTTCAGGGCGGGAATATCCCGTCGAAGCTCTGCAGCGAGATCCGGTGATTTCAGGTACCGGGCGTATCCTCCGAAGAGCTCGTCTGCACCCTGCCCTGAGAGGATGACATCATGGCCGAGGTCGGCCGCAGAACGGGAGACCAGGTACTGGGCGACCCCGATGGCGGCCGTCAGCGGCGTTGGGCTCGTCATTATTTTAAGAACCTCCCGGAGCGCATCGGCGATGTCCTTCTCACTGATCTCAATGCAGGAACAGTCAAGGCCAATGAGGTCAGCGGCTCTCTTCGCCTGCGCCAGGTCATGGGAGCCTGCGGTCCCGATGGCGATACAGGGCAGCCGGGCAAGGGCGGCTACCAGGGTTGAATCAACGCCGCCGGACAGGGCACAGACTCCTTCTGTTTTCCGGAGGCTTACGGCTTCGATGATGGCCTGTTCAAGCCCCAGGTCCGGAAGAACGGGCCTGATCCGCCCGATGGTCTCTCCCCGGCAGACAACTTTCCCGGGCTCGGTCTCTCCCGGGATGATGCCGAAAGGGTCCCGGGCGGAGCAGTCATTCCAGGTAAGGAGGAACTCTCCGCCGAACTGTATGACCTCCTCCGGGTGCCTGGCCAGGATCTCTCTGATCGCGGAAGAGGAAAGACGCCTCCCTCCGATCTCAACCCAGCCGTCAAGATCCATCTGCCTCACATCTGGGCGGGGGAGCTAGATGTGCTTTGTGGGTACATTCACCACATTCGAGGATTTATTACCGTAAAAAGAAGGTAAGGACCTTGGGCAGGAATATACCAGGAGGCCCGGAGATAACGGAGCGATAGGGCAAGAGGGTTTCTATGCATGACGGACCCGTCATAACCCTGGGGTAAAAAAGAAGTTTTTCCCAGAATCAGAAGTAAAAGATGTGCTTGCCGAACTGCTGTGCAGGGAGTTGCCTGACAGAGAGACTCTTCAGCAGGCTGGCGATGTCTCCCTTCGAATAGGGCAGAGGTTCGGGCATCACGAGGGGAAGAGGTTTCTCGGGTTCCACTTCCGGCACGGTCTTCGGCTCGGGATTGAGATAGTCATCGAGACTGAACGGGGTGCTGTAGCAGAACGGGCAGATGGATGTACCGTTCAGCCCGGTCCAGTTCGGGTCATTCCAGAGTGTCGGCTCATTGACGAATCCGCCGGTACTGGTGCCGATAAAAAGGCAGCATATCAGGGCGAGAGTAAGGGCGACGATGAATTTCTTCATGCAAAATCCTCCTCTGGGGCGGTTGTTTTTCATTCAACACAGGCATGTAGCAGCGGAATTGAGACAGCCGGTGTCCTGCTCTTGAATCTTATCCCATCGGATAAAATGTTTCTCTTTTCCGTCGAAAACAGTTACAGGCTGGGAAGCCGGGGACAGAGGGTCGCCTCTCCTGCCTGCCCTCTTTGCCGAAGCAGAGACATGATTGGAATTGTTCATATGGACTCGAAAGACGCGGGTCATCGGCCTGTGCCGGTTCTTCGCAGGAAGACGATGTAGATGAACACCGCCGAAAGTATCACCGAGAACGCGGCCGCGAGTCCCAGGAACAGGTTGGACAAGATCAGGTTCCAGATAATCTCTGATCCGATAGCGAAGAGCAAAGCTTCGGCAGATCCTCCGATGGCCAGGGCCAGCAGGATCGCGCCCGGGGAGAGCCCGACCATCATCCCCACCAGTGTGGCTCCCACGCCACCGGTCCCCTGGAGGGGGAGGAATACGAAGAAGGCCACCCCCAGGATCCTCCATCGTGCGATCCAGGGGCGCTCTGCCATGAATCCCTCTCCCGATGCCAGAAAGCGCGAGATCCAGGGCCCCAGTCGGGGAACCTTCAGCACCAGCGGGAGGTTCGCGATGATGAAGAGCGAGGTGATAACATCAAGGATTGCCAGGGTGGCGGCCATCAGGTACCAGGGTATCCCAAGAGCTATCCCCACGGGGATGAGAGACTCTTTTCCGGACGGAGGGATGTAGTAAGCGATAATGAG